>JBGSIY010000702.1:0-3455 GCA_041742275.1 Pirellulaceae bacterium
CCGTTCTGAAAAACGTCGTTTCCCAGCTGTATTAAGTAGGTTGGCATCGTGCGTTGACGGGGTTTTTAAGGGGCGTTCTTGTCGATTGTTTGAGGATCTTGCACTTTCATCCAGCACCCATCATCTGACCCAGTAGCAACCCCTTGATTCTGAAAAAGTGGTTTCGAAAGAGCGATGTTCGTTCCCGATAGCCGTTTGTATTCGATGGCATTGTGATTCGAAATGGTTCGAGTCGTTATTCATGACGACCCGATCTTTCTTCTGGCATTGTTGGTGTTTGGTCAAGTTGATCCGGAGGGTGGCGTTGGAAAACGGCAGCCTGATTCGAGCGACAGATCGATAGGATGAGGCAATGTTGTCACTTATCAACCGCCACTGATCCTTTGTGGAGATCAAATTCGATGATGTCAAAGCGACCCGCCACCCGTAGTTACTTGAATGGTGAACCAAGACAAGTTCCCGGCTTGGCCCATGGTTTTTGGCGATCCTATTCGCGTCGCGGAATGACGCTGGTGGAGATTTTGATTGCCATGGTGATGACCCTGATTGTTTTGGGGGCGATGATGGTGGCATTCCGCTATGCGAGTGCCGAGATCGCCAAAGGGCGGGCGATGATCGAGTTGTCCAACCAACTGCGCATGGCTCAAGAGACAATCCGCGCGGATTTGGAGGGAGTCACTGTCGACATGCGACCTTGGGCGATCAGCGCCGGGCCCGCCGGATATTTCACCTACATCGAAGGTGCCCAGTCGGACAAAACGAGCTCAAACCCCGATACAATTGTCAATCCCACTTACCCAGCCAACCGTATTCTAGGCGATTACGATGATATCTTGGCTATGACGGTCCGGGGCAATGGACGCGAGTTCAAAGGCCGGGGACGGGTTGGTCCTGGTTTTGAAGGAGAAAATATTACATCCCAATTGGCCGAAGTGGTTTGGTGGACCAATTTTGTTGACCGCAATGCCAACAGTGAATTGGATTACGACGAATCAATTCAAGTCTATCGCCGGCAGTTATTGATCCGTCCTGAGGCGCCTCCACAACTTGTGAACTCATGGGAAGATGTTGAAAGTTTTTTCCAACTCTACGATATTTCAATGCGAGTGGTTGTGGACGGATCAGGAACGCCGACCACGCTGATTGCCAATTCGCTCGAAGATCTGGCCAAACGAGAGAATCGATTTGCCCATTGGTTTGAATATGGACTCACTCCTCCGCCATTTTTTCCTTCATTCTATCCTTATCGACTGAGTCGAGCTGCTTTGCAAAGATGTCAACGAACTGAAACGAATATGGCACGGCTGAGCATGGCAGCGGACGCTCGACGATTTTTGGGTGGTGATATCATGATTTCCGATGTCTTGGCGTTTGACATTAAGGTCTTTTCGCCCCAGGTACCGATTCAGCTGGCTGACAACGTTCCTCTGACCCCGGCCGATGTTGGCTATGGAACGGGTGTTAATGCGGATCAAGGAGCCTTTATCGATATCGGTTTTTCAGGATTGGCATTCGATCCCACGCTCCCAGAATTTTCAACGTTGCCTGCTCAAAAAACTGTTCCACTATTTGTCTACACCGAAGCTGGACTCCAAAACATTGTCCTGGATACCTTCTCGAAGCATTATGAATCCAATGGCATTGATGATGATCGCGTTTTGGGGATTGACCAAGGTACCAATGGAATCGACGACGATGCGGCCAATGGTGTGGATGACAACGGGGAGCGAGAAACGTTGCCCCCCTACCCGTTCCGAATTCAAGGGGTTCAGGTTTCATTCCGTGTTGTCGAACGGAATACGCAACAAGTGCGACAGACGTCGGTTGTGCATAGTTTCATGCCTCGCTAGTCACTTCGTTATTCGTAGTGCGGCTTGGTTACATCGCGGGGTAATGAAAGCGCGGAGTTAAGTCGTAGCGTCTGCGGGGCGGAAGCGTTGATGCGACAGATTTCCCTTCGGTAGCGGTTAACGGTTGGATGTGGGAGTTTTGCTTTTACGATGCCGATACACCGAATTCGTTTGGCCGGTCCGTGGGATTTTACTGCACTGCTCGATGACGGAACGGAGTGGACCGCTCGACAACCCCTCGCAATGCCTCTACCAACAATTGGGCCTCTACGCACGGATGGAGAAATTCTAGCCATTGTGCAGTTGACAATTTCGCGACGATTCAATCGTCCCACGGGCCTTGATGCGTCATCCTCAATTTGGTTGGTAGGCAAGGACTGGCCGGAAGCCGGTTATCTGATGTTTAACCAATTGGAATTGGGTCCGACTTGCACAAGTATGCGGCATGAAGTTACTCAGCATTTAGTGCCGGGCCAGAACCTCGTGCAGTTTTTCTGGCAGGCACCTCGTCTCCCCTGCTGGAATAGAACGCCCCAGTTGGCCTTGGAAATTCAGTGTATCGCCGATTAGGCGGCTCGACTACGTAAATTTGCTAGCGAAATGAAAGGAGTTTTCCGATTAAACGCGTTGGGATTTCCTTGATTTTTATTAAGTGATGGGGATCCCCCTAGAATCCAATTCATTGCCGGGTTGAGATTGACGATTATACACGTTAAGTGTTGTCTTCGATTCTGATTTTGCGAAAACTGCCCCACAATGATTCCCAGCCAACTGAAGACAGAAACTATAAAATTTCTGAATCAAAATAAGTTGCTGCTACTCATTCCCATTGTCTGCAGCGGGCTGTTGGGATTGGCGTATGGGTTGACAGCCGCGCGCCCCTATGAGGCGACGCAGACTTTAATTCTCCGAGACGACCTGCTGGGTGACTCCTTCAAGCCTGGTCAATTTCAGTCGGAGGAGTCTTTGAAGAACGCCCAAGAGACTCTGTTGCATGTGGCCACCAAACCATCGGTTGTGGCGGCGGCTCTGATTCGTCTCTTTCCCGACGACTTCACCGCAGAAAATCCCCCCTCGCAAAAAGTTTTGGAGTCCACGAGTGGCGACATTTCTGTGATGGCACCCAATGGCGCTGAGTTTGGCAAGACGAATGTTGTTTTGCTACGCGTCAAGAACAACTCATCCGCCCAAGCCTTGGCGTTAACGCAGGTGTTGACTCACGAAATCGAGCAAAATTTGGGAGTGATGCACGATAGTTTGTTAGCGAGCATGCAGCAAGAGTTGGAGCAGCAATACATCCAGGCCAGTAAGATATACGCTGCCACGGCCGACAAAATTCGCAAGATAGAAGTGGCGGTCGGAGCGGATCTCGAATCGTTGCGTTCGCTGGTAGAGCCCAACAGTTCGTCGAGTCAATTGCAGCGGACGTTTGAGCAATTGCAAACGGAAAAGCGAAGCTTTCAAAACGAAATCGATTTGGTCGAGAAACAGCTCGAGGGTTTGGCCCAAGCGAAACTACAAGGTGAAACGAGCCTGGCGACCAACAGTCAGTTGTTGCAAATGCAACCGGTACTAGAGCGCCTATACAATGGTCTCGTCGACGCA
>JBGSIY010000703.1:0-1917 GCA_041742275.1 Pirellulaceae bacterium
GGGCCGCCTGCTCGACTTGTTCGATCAGAACTACATTGATCTTGATCGCTTGGAAATGTTTGTGCTCGACGAAGCGGACCGGATGCTCGACATGGGATTCCTGCCGGACTTGAAGCGGATCATTAATGAACTACCCGATCAACGGCAGTCATTATTTTTCTCGGCCACCATGCCTCCGAAAATCATGGAACTTTCGCGAAGTCTATTGCGAAAACCCGTGAGCGTGAATGTCACCCCCAAGGTCACGAGCGTCGAGCGAATTGAACAACGCGTGATCTTTGTGGAACGACCCGAAAAACAAGGTTTATTGCAGGAAATACTCTCGGGCAATGAAGTCGACCGCGCGATTGTTTTTACCCGCACCAAACGAGGGGCAAATACGGTCGCGGAACGATTGGACCGTTGCGGCATTCGCGCTGCCGCCATCCATGGAAATAAATCCCAAGGGGCACGACAACGAGCCCTAGAGGCCTTTCGCAATAAACAAGTCCAAGTTTTGGTTGCCACCGATGTCGCGGCTCGAGGCATTGATATCGATGGAGTCACTCACGTGATCAACTTTGATATTCCGAACGAACCCGAGAGTTACGTTCATCGCATTGGCCGTACCGGCCGCGCAGGTGCCGACGGGATTGCTCTATCGTTTTGTGCATCAAACGAGCGCGTCGATCTCCGAGCGATTGAGACTTTAATTGGCATACGCATCCCCGTGACCGCGAATGCGAAACAGGCCACGCCAAGCATCACTTCTGCTGCCACCGTTGATTCAGGCAGGGGTACAAACTTAGAGGGACCACGCGGTCGATCAAATCGGACGGCAGCCAGACAACGTCGCAGTCCGAGACCGATCGGTGCGAGTCCACGAGTGAATTCGACGGAGGCCGTCGCCCCGTCCGTTCAGGGATCAGCCGAGAATGGCGTTCGCCGTATACCACGCGCAAGATCCGGTGGCAAACGTCGACCCAATCCAATCCGTTAGTTCGCGGTGTTGTTCGCCATGGTTGCAATTGCTTCGACACACAAGTTTTTTTCGAGTTTTCGACGTTAAAAAAATCAACGCAATCGCGATTGAAACTTTTTGTTGAAACCTAGCAAAGCAACCAATTATCATTTCCGAAATTTTAGGAGCATCCTCATCGCCAAAAAACAAAACACTTTCGCCAAACGACAACGGGAAATGGACAAAAAGTATAAGGCACAGGAAAAAGCCAAACGTCGCAACGAACGTAAACTAGCCCATGATTCCCCCACGCCTTTGGCAGAATCGGACCCGCAAGACAATGTCGAAGTCGACTCTCTTGCCGAAGAAGATGAGAAGTGAACGGCATGGCGAAAACCATAAATCACAACAATTTCACTAGCGTTTAGTCGTTGTTTCCAATTTGGCTTGCTTGCTCTCGATAAGAATTGAGAGCGTTGCGAGCAATGAAAAACGGCGAACGACTCGCCAAAGAAATCACTCACTCGGGGGCCTGTGAGCTGGTTTGACTGCTTTTTTAGCAATAAAAAGTCTGAAAAACCTCAAACCTGAAATAAATCCTCGAATGTCGGGCCACAATGTCCCGGAACACCTTGAATTGACCAAGGTTATGAAGCACAATAGCGGGCGTTGGCCCGATGAGTATCGTCACGATCCATCGTGATGAACGCGAATGTTCGGGATGATGATTTTTTAAATAAATCAATCCTGATGATTTCGGGAGTCGCTGTCGGCAGAGTGATGTTCACTTCGCTGGCATCGGCCACAATAGAGTTAGATGTCTTTCGACTGGTGCGAACGTTTCACGCTGAGTCGGCGGCATAACAGATTTTTGAGAGTATTGGACAATATAGATGGCACAAGGCACGATCAAACGCGTTACCGACAAAGGGTTTGGTTTTATTTCCACCGATAACGGTACGGACATGTTCTTTCAT
>JBGSIY010000704.1:0-5191 GCA_041742275.1 Pirellulaceae bacterium
TTAAACGAGGAAAAAAATTCGTAACAGTTTTGTAGGAACTTTTTTCCACATCTAATCGACGCTGCTCATCCGAATCGATCGGTCCTAGCTCACAACCCGTTGCCCTTCGTCAGCCCATTGCCCTTCGTCAGCCACCCGTTCAACGCCAAAAATGTCGAGGCCATGGAGTTTCAACCGTGAATGGGATGCGAAATTCAGTGAACGACGAAAAACTATATTTTGGGATTTGAGGAAAATCAGCAGTGCCGCCACGGTCAACCCGCCATCTTTTGCCAATCCATCAAAACCCTCTACTTTAACTCACTATTGTTTAGTTTAGTCAGCGAAAAGGCAAACGAAACCACGAATCGGGTAACTTTTCGGGAAACCCTACCACCTAGACCAAAATCGGCTTGATTTTTAGGATAGGCGAGGGGCGAATTCGCTTTTTCCGGTTTTCGGGTGTTCGGAACACCTGAGATGCAGGGAAATAGGGGTTTTATGCAAATTACCGTTGCGAATCCCGACCCGCGAAACCTCGAACCGGCTCTGGGGAGGCCCTCAATTGCCCGTTTACAACAAGTATTCCGAAATTGCGAGGTAACTTGGCTTGAATTCCCATCCCCCGTCGATCGACACGTTTTTGGAAAAGCTACTGGGATTTATCAATCTGAGTTCGGGAGCTCATGATGCTCAGTTTTTTCAAAATCTAAATGTTGTATTCCAATACGCGGCAGAACGAAGCCCTTCGTCAACCGCTCCCGTCTATGGCCGGGTGATTGACCTTATGCAGGATTGGCTGGATCGCAATGCCGGCACCAACGGCGCGTTGAAAGAGAGTCGCCAAGCGCGGCGAGTTTTGGAACTGTGCGGCCAACACCTACTGCCGGGCTATCTCATGTTCCACTCGAACGTGCTATTTCACCAGTCAGATGATTTCCTATTTAACTCGTATTTTGTCGGGCGAACGATTGAGCTGATTCTGCGGAACGAACCGTTGCAGGGAGAAGCCGAAGAGAAGACGGCCTTGCTACTCCGCCGGCTCAATGATTACGTCGGCCATCGCCCTCTTCCCACATTGGAAACTCACAAGGCCGAACCCTATCCCCATGAATGGATTCGACCGATTCCCGTTTACTTGAGTGGAGCTGGCGCCGCATTTGGCAAATATTCGGCGTTAATTGAACAAGCGATTGATATCCTGAAGAAAACCGACCCCAGTATTTTGCGGCTAGCCCAATTTGACCTGGAGGCCTTGCAAGAATTGGCCGTCGACCCCCGCGCCTTGGATTTCGACCATCCCGTGAATCGTCGTCCCAATCATCACTTTGGACAATGGGATGAACATTCGGTCGATAACCACGGTGTGTTTCGCCGTTTTATCGTCCACCAAATTACGTTGGATGCGATGCTGCAACGTATCGAAGCCAGTACCACCATTTCTGCTCAGCAATTGTTGATCGAGGGGGGCGCGGTTCTCGCCTGTACCATGTTGATGGGATCTGGAATCAGTGGGCGCGGCCCAGGTGCATTCGACTCGACCATGACACTCAGTAAGCTGGTGCCGGTTGTGGCCGGATATCGTGACCAATTTTATAACCAATTGATTCAAACTTTGGATCCCGCGCATCGCGAGCGTCTCCTGGCCGAAGCCATTGAACGCCATCAACCGTTTGGAGCGGCCCGCCAAGATATTAATAATCGACTGAGCCAGCAGCGAGACCGGCAACTCATACATTGCCGCTTGGCTCTGGTTTATGCCCGCATGGGTTACCGCGAGGCGGCAATGGCGGAGGCCAGTATCGTGCCTGTTGTCTCGGCCCGCATCAACGCTCAAATCGATTGCCTGCTCAGCCTCGCTCGGCGTTTGATCTCCAAAGGCGAGTTAGCTGAAGCCGCGGAGGTACTCCCACAAATTTCGGAACTGATGTTGGTGGGCATCGATTGCGGGGCGATTGTCGATCCCTGGAACATTTTGGGGTTCGACGGAAATTACAGTTTATTTCCCGCCAGCGAAAATTCGATTCGCGATCACCGAATCGATGACCTGGTCGAATTGGTCAATCAAATCTTTTCGGCCTATTCCGAATTATGGACGAGTGCTTCGGCCGCCAATCGGTTGGACTTGGCCGATCGCATTCGTTTCCGTTTCCATTCGCTGGTCGATTGGTGGCGTCAATACGCGGCCCATCAAGTCTTGTCGGTCGACGCCGTGGATCCAGAAGACGTCTATAACGGTGCCGAGCATGTGGCAGAAGCTCTCAATCTTTGGCATCGCGGCGGCGCGGCCACGGGCGACCTAGAGTTTTGGTCCCAACATGCCCAAATGTTCGATTCACCCGGTGCCTACCGACTTGTGATCGAAGCCCTATTGGACCGTCACGATTTCAAAACCTCGCGTGCCTTGATGATCCATTGGCTCAGTCAAAATGATGTTATCGAGTTGCAACAAGGCGACAACTCGTTCTACGATCTGATGTGGCGTTGGATCTCGGCCCAAAGTGAAATGGCCACCGAAGGGCCCGAAGAATCGATTGAAGAAACTTGGGATCGCATCAAAAAGTTTTTCGATTTCCTGGAGGCCAACGCCGACTACTATTGGCGAGTCCCTAAATTCGAAATTGGCACCGAGGCCGAGGGGGATCAGGAACTTGATCTACCCGATAATGAAATGGCCACCGGCACCTTTGGCGATGAGGAATTCGAAGACGAAAGTGATGAAGGGGACGACGTGCTCCGCGCCGCTTACGAAGAAGTCACCTATACCGACGAAACGGATGACGGTTTTGATGGCAGCGTTTATGAGGGAGGCGACTTCTTGGAATCCGAGCTGGAATCCGAAGCCGATCGAGTCATCGACCGCCTTGAATTCCTCTGTGCTATCGCGGAATTTTGGAGAATCACGGCGACATTTCCCATCGGCGTCGATGCGTCAACGGCCAGCAAAAAAAACAAACTCCCTGGCAAAAAACATGAAAGCCTTCAGCGAAGACAAGAACTCTACAGCGACTGGCTAGAACAAGCACTGCGTTACCGACAACAGCTGTTTGAACTCCTTGATACTGTCCACGAATTCGCGTTGCCCGTCTCCGGCGTCGATTCCGAAAGCATGCTGGCCTACGACCGCCAACGGTTATATAAGGAATCGTTAACCCAACAAATAATTTCCGCTTGCGTGCAATTCGAAAATTCAATTCGAATGCTGGGAGCGGCGATTCTGGCCATCGAGTCGGTAACGTCCAAACGCAAAAAGCCCCGTGTCGATGAGCGACTACTCGACCAAGAACCCATTATCAACATCGTCGCTGCCGCGTTGATTCTTGATCGCCAACGAATTGTCGACTGCTTCCCGTCCCTAGACGAGTACCTTCGCAGTTCGCGGCTGCTGTATGTTCCTCTGTCACGTGGCGGATCACCGCAAGAAATTGTTCAATTCCGCGCTGTTCAATCCTCGATTCGTGAACTCCTGGCAACCCTACCATTTTTAGGTTTGCTGACCGAGACGTTTGAACTGACTCAAATGGCCATGACGATGGAGCGCAATACGCCGATTGATCAAGGTGCCGTTACTGAGTTCGACGAACTGTTTCGTGTCGCTTACTCTTCCATGGTCGAAGCCGTCGTCCGCGCTGCAAAAACCGAAAATCCAGAGCCCACCAAAAAGAAACTGACTCGAGCCGAACGAGACCTCCGGCAACAGCATATCGAACAACTCTTGCAGAGCACCGAACTGCTGACCGAATCCATGTTGATGACTTGGCTGAACCACAGTCGAACTCTACGCCTCAGCGTTCTCGAACGTGTGACCGACCGCCATACTTGGCAACCGCTTCTCAAGTTCATTTCCAATTACGGAGCCGATCTCTTTAGCCAAGAGTTCTTGCACCTCTCGAACATCCGAGCCATTTTGCATCAAGGCGTGGATGAATGGCTCTACAAAATGCAACGCTCGGACCTTCCCGATCGCCCGCGTTTGATCGATGAGATTGGCGACTCGATTACCTTGCGTCAGGCGGTCGACTACCTGACCTTGGTGCTTGAAGCCATTATCGAGAACTATCCTCGCTACCGCGACTATAATGGCACCACCACCTTGAGCGATCATGGCGAAATGCTCTATGTCCTGCTGGATTTCCTCAGGCTGGAACGTCGATACGATCGTATTTCTTGGCACCTGAAACCTGTCGTCTGGGCGCATGAAATCTTGGTTCGCAATCATGAACCGGATGTCGCCCGCGAATGGCGTCGATCCCTCGTCGAACGCGTCGGAGGGGAGGCCTCGCGTTACCTGGGACAACTCACACGCCTCCGCAAAAAATATTCCATTCAAATGGCTTCCATCGGCCAACATCTGGAAGGGCGATTCGTGAAACCCATGCTAATCGACCGACTGGTGGCGATGGTCCCCGACGCCGTGAGCGATCCGGAATCCAAGGAATGCCAAACAGTATTTGAAATGCTGAAATTTGAATGCGACACGATGATCCAAATGAGTCCTGGAGTGGGGATCGATATTCCTGACTGGCTGGCTGCCCTGGAGGAAGAAGTCGACAAGGCCTCGCTGTCCGAAAGATTCCAGTACGATCCGTCGAAACCCGGCCCCTTGGTCAAACCACCCAGCCTCGAACTCGGACAACTCATCGAGCAAATCGAAGCGTTTCCAAAACATCAATTTTGGGTAGGGCAACCCGACCCGGAACTGGAAGAGCCCACGGACCTGGAGGAGTAAACCAACAACCCATTCCGGGGCGGCCATTGAGTCGACCGCGGCGGATACTGGTTTCCACCGTGATCCACAAGGCAGGCTTCCACAAGGCAGGCTTCCACAGGGCAGGCTTCCACAAGGCAGGCTTCCACAGGGCAAGCTTCCACAGGGCAAGCTTCCACAAGGCAAGCTTCCACAGGACAAGCTTGCATGGGGGCAATCTTGCATAGGGGCAATCAAAAAAACCTGAAGACATTGCAGTTCGGCTCCGCTTGAACTCCAGAAGCGGGGCTCTCGAAGACGTCCCGGCTGTCGCTTCCGTTACGAGAACGAAGGCCAAACCCGAAAACACTCGGAATCGTTACTCTTCACACCATCCCGGCTGACTTTCCTTGTAAATAACCATTTGGGTGGTCGCCTGCATCGCTTCCACCTGCTGAACCCAATCTCGAGTCAGGGGTGATGCCGTTGAAAATTGGACCTCGACCTTCAGTGTCGTTTCTTGAT
>JBGSIY010000705.1:0-4837 GCA_041742275.1 Pirellulaceae bacterium
GCGCAGTTTTCTTTTGCTCCATGCGACATCCAAAATTGATATCCGTGTTTCCACTCGCACGTTTCAGCACATGCTCAGCCTGCCGATGAGTTTCTTTGAGCAGATCACAGCGGGTGTGTTATCGAAACACATGCAGCAAACCTCAAAAATTCGTGAATTCCTTACGGGAAGTTTGCTGCTCACCCTATTGGATTCCGTGTCGTTGTTTGTTTTCATTCCGATCATGATCCTGTACAGTTGGCCTCTGACGTTGATCGTTCTCGGCTTTTCTGGACTTCTGGCTTTGAATATCGGCGTGCTCCTCGGTCCCTATCGTCGGCGACTGGAAGCACTTTACAACGCCGAGGGGAATCGGCAGGCGATGTTGGTCGAGACCATTCACGGAGCACAGACGGTCAAGGCCCTGAGTATGGAACCGGCACAACGCAAAAAATGGGACCAGCGTTCGGCTGAATCCGTCGCCATGCACTTCCGCGTCGGGAAAATTTCGTTGACAGCGACCACCATTTCCAAGTTTCTAGAAAAGCTAATGACCATCGCCTTGATTTGGTATGGAGCCAAATTGGTTTTGGATCGCGAGCTCAGTGTCGGCGAGCTCATTGCGTTCCAAATGATCTCAGGTCGTGTTACAGGGCCGCTAGTACAACTCGTGTCGCTCGTCCATTCTTATCAGGATGCGGCGTTGAGCGTTCGGATGTTGGGAACCGTGATGAATCGAGCCAAAGAAACAGGGATTGGTTCCGGCTTGCGTCCACCCATCCGCGGTCAAATCGAATTTGAACGGGTGACTTTCAATTATCTTCCCACGTCTCCACCGGCGCTGGACAACGTTTCCCTGATGATCCCTGCCGGCACGGTCTTTGGTATCGTGGGTCGCAGCGGATCTGGGAAAACCACCCTAACTCGCATGCTGCAAGGCATGTATTCGCCTCAATCTGGATTGCTGCGGATTGACGGTCTGGACATGCGCGAATTGGACGTTTCTCACTTGCGTCAAAATCTCGGCGTTGTGCTGCAAGACAACTTCTTGTTTCGGGGTACCGTCAAGGAAAACATTTCCATGGCGAAGACCAATACCAGTTTTCAAGAGGTCGTCTATGCTGCCAAATTAGCGGGAGCTGACGAATTTATCGAACGCCTACCCCAGTCCTACGACACGATGTTGGAGGAAAACGGCTCCAATCTCTCTGGCGGCCAAAAACAAAGATTGGCCATCGCCCGTGCCCTGTTGACCGACCCTCGTATACTTGTTTTCGACGAGGCGACCAGTGCATTGGACCCGGAGAGTGAAGCGATCGTTCAACGAAACCTCTCTAAGATCGCCTCTGGGCGAACTGTCATTATTGTTTCTCACCGACTAACGACCCTAACCAGTTGTGACTCAATCGTGGTTCTGGAGCGTGGTAAAATTGAAGCCGTCGGCAAACACCGTCAACTACTCGAAACTTGCAAGGTTTATAGAGACTTATGGCAACAACAAGTCGGCCAAATATAAAACAAGACGTTCAACGACAGCGTGACCAAAAGCGAAAACAGGCACGCGAGGAACTCCAAAAACGACATCCGGGAATTCGCGATATGATCGTTGAGTTTCAGCCGGATGCCGTGGAGATCGAGCAGCGCAGTATTCCCGGGGGCGCTCGCTGGACACTCTACACCGTATTTGCTCTGATCGCTGCCGTGTGTCTCTGGGCCTACTGGGCAGAAGTGGATCGCATTGTTACGGCTCAAGGCAAATTAGTGGTCGAGCAAACCATTATGATCCAGCCCGCCTCGACCGCGCCAATCCGTTCGATGGAGGTTAAATTTGGTGAGATCGTCAGTGCCGGTCAATTATTGGCCACCCTCGACCCGACCTTCTCCGATGCCGACGTCGCCCAACTTCGCAGCCAATTGGAGTCCTTGAACTCTCATTTTCAACGTCTCAAGGCAGAAAGTTTGAACGTGAATTTTGATATCCAAGGTCGCGAGAGCAGCCTCGATTGGCAAACGCAATACACGGCCTATCTACAACGTAAACGTGAGTACGCTGCTAAAATCAATGAGTTCGCCTCCGAAAATGCCAAACTGATCGTACAGCGAAACAACAACATCATTGAATTGGAGAACCAACGGGATACTCTTGTCACTCTGAACGAAGTTATGGAAAAATATCAACGATTGGCGGAAAACCGCAACGTCGCCGAAACAAAATTGTTGGACGCCGAATTACAACTCAAGCAAACTCAAACACAAATCTCGACTTTGCAAGGCAAAACCGGAGAGTTTGATGCCGACATCGCGTCACTGGCTACCAGAAAAGAAGCATTCGAAGCCAGTTGGTTGGCTGAAATTGCCAAATCGATGGCGGAAGTGTCGCAGAACATTTCCAAAGCGGAACAAGAACTCAACAAAGCAGTTCACGCTCAAGAATTCGTGGACATATCGGTGCCGACCAATACTCCGTTTTCGAAATTCTATGTTTTGGAAGTTGCCGATCGAACCGTCGGGTCGGTGGTCCAGCCCGGTGAACCTTTGTTCAAACTCGTCCCACTCGAGGCCCCGTTTGAACTGGAGATCGAGGTCCCAGGCAAAGACATTGGCAACATTCACCTGGGAGATACAGTTAACATCAAATTAACTTCGTTCCCCTATCAGCGACACGGGTACCTGACCGGTGTTGTCAGAACGATCAGCGAAGGAAGTTTCGAAAAAGAAACCGCCGCAGGACTCCCTCCCATTTCGACCTATCGGTCTCGCGTGCAATTGACCAATGAAACGAGCCTGACCAATACTCCGGAAAATTTTCGCCTTCTTCCCGGGATGATCGCCGATGCGGAAATCAAAGTCGGGACTCGCCGAGTCTACGAATACTTCCTCTACCCCCTCATTCGCTCCCTGGGAGAAAGTATCCGGGAACCCTAGTGGTCTATACAGCTTAGATTTAGGGCTGAACGATAAATAAATGTCAGTTTTAGCTCTGCGAACGAATGAAAATTTTTTCTTACGCAGAGTAAAAGGCGACAGTTAAAATTCGGTTGATGTTTGGTGCATGGATGAAAGACCGGGGGTCATCAGACGTCTCTAGAATCCAAATGAGGCTCCTGCCGGAACTTGCATTTCAGCGGCGATAGCCGCGACAGCACATAGCTGCGGGTATCACCCGCGGATGTGGCGTCCCCATCAATCCACCTCAGCGGCGATAGCCGCGACAGCAAATTTGTCAGGGGTCGCCATCCGCGGATTTCTGTCGCCCCTTCGGGGCTTTGAGTTTGAATGGGGGCGTTTATCCGCCGGTTATCACCCTGATCATTACCCACAATTGTAGTGATTACTAATGGCGATCACCGCGGTATGCAGTTGTGTAAAACCTCGCCAGATTGTAATCCAACCTGGATCACCATCGGATTTTCGCAGAAGGTGTCCGCCCAGCCCGGCCAGTTGTCGATAAAACTGTCCCACGGTTTCGATTGGAAATCGTGGGCGCAGTGCTTTCATTGCCGCTAACCAGATTTGAGGAATAACTTGCTTGGCGGGACGTTCGGGATTGGCTTTTGATTCCGCACGCAATTGGAGTAAGCGGACGGCCACGATCGATAAGATACCGGCGATGGCCTCCTGTTTTTTGCCGGTGCGATATTGTCGTTCCTCGACGCGGCAGCCTGTTTTTAAGGCTTTATGATACTCTTCTACAATCCACCTTTTTTCATAATATTCGATTACCGTCCACGCCTCCTGGTACGAGGTTACCGGAAGTGAGGTATACAAAACCCAGCGGAGCGGCTTGACGCCAGCAGGAGGATTAATTTCTACCGTTTCGACCAGCGACATGTCCAAAGAACCAATCGCTTGAGCTTTGAGCCAGGGACTTCGTTGGCTCGGCTGATTAAGACTTACTGTGCCATACCGAATTTGCATCTTTGCCGTTCGAGTGCCATGCTGCGCAGAGCGATAGGTCAGCTCATACTGTAATTCTTGAAATGGAAACTGTTGGAGCTGGCTTTCCAAGGGCATGGTCTGATCCTCGTGCAACACTTTACGCTTGAGATGTTGGACGCGAACGACCCAATCCTGTTGCTGCTGGATCATCCGACAGAAAAACTCGAAATCATCGGCTCCCCGATCACAAACATTGATCCATTGGATTCCTTCAGGAGGTCGTCCCACTTGTTCAGCCAGTTGCCCCCACAAAAGGGATTCGCGATCGCGGTTCAAACGGGCCATCCGTTTTTCCTTGACCGGGGCCAGCTTGCGATGTCGCAGGCTCTGTCCCATCAAGCCAATCACGTGGCCGCTGGTGGTAACCGCGAGGGAGTTATGCATCAAAAAGCCACACGAACCATTGCCGACAGAACCCAGACCCGTCACTTTAGATTCATACCCGAAATCAATTTCGGTGGTATCGTTAAGCAATAGACAGATTGCCGGAGATTGCTCCCGCGTCAATTGGTAGTGAGGTGAAGTCACTGCTTCAAACGTGACCTCGGGACACGACAGCAAACGATAGGCCGCCTTACAATCTCCCCAGGTTTCGGTTTGCATCGGTGTGTTTTGACTTGGGTTGTGACAGATTTGTTCCCCAAATTTTACCAATCGGCGAGTCCGCCGAGCATCCCCTAATTCACAGTTGCCAAATTGTTGTTCTGCCCAAAGTTGGGGAGTGAAGATTTCCATGATTCGATTCCATCCAGTCAAACTCTGGGCTTTGCCTCCTTGGCTGCCAGTCAAACGAAAGCTCGACTTCCTGCTCTCGGACCTAGCTCTACGAATCTTTTTTTACCATGTTCGCAATTATTTCTAGGCAATTTCTACCGAACCGATCTAAAAGCCCTCCGTATTTGTGGGTAATGATCAGGGT
>JBGSIY010000706.1:0-4693 GCA_041742275.1 Pirellulaceae bacterium
CGTCTGAATAAGGTCTAGCAATCATAACTTTATCCTTACCGTCGAATTCGATGGAACGTCCACAATTATCATTAATGATTTTCCACTCCTAAAAAACAATTCGACTGGTATACCTTCTAAATCACGGGGCGCCGTGTTAATTAAAGTCAAGCACCCTCCGTCAAATTCAATCTGAACTTTTTTGGTACGATCACTGAGCACATCGCGCCAATAACGACCTAGGGAGGTGATTGTTGCACAATAGACATCGCCTTCTGTATCGGACAGCATATACCGCAACAGTTCCGACGTCAGATTATAGCAGGCGTTGGTTTGATACATTACCAAATGGTGATGTGCCAAATAAACCAACGCTCGGCGATTGCGACGCGCAAATCCTATCCAAAACTTAAGCATCGCCACTTGAGAGGCATTAACTACATCTTTAGGTATTAATCGCGTCAACTCAGCAAGTGTCTCGCACCCCTCTGGATGACGCTCTTTAGGAAAGAGTAACACCTTTTGAATTTTATTGGTATCTGTATCGTTTCCAACTTCAATACCTGCGGCTTCTACGGCCCGGGACGTCGAATGGTCATACACATCGCTGGGAACCGTGAAGCAAGTTGTGGTAACGCCCAGATGCCGCTCGATTGATTCAGTACACTTGATGATGTTGTCACGTTGCTCGTCAAAAGAAGAACACGGATATTTTTTTAGCCAGGGATAGTTCCCCTCGCCCATTTTCGCATGTGACTTCCAGTTATTGAAAGGGTCAGCTGCTGCGTGAGTACCGTAATGCAAGTACATGTGATTACCAATCTCGGCCGATAACGGTTTATCGATTTTGGTCGGAAATTCCTGTTCATTTGCCAAATCCACTTCGTCGTGAAAAAATTGAACAAAGCCGGGAATCTCTTCGGAATGGCGATTCCATCCAAATTTTTCGCAAAATGCTTGATGCTCACTTTGTTCAAGACTGAGCCTCGGTGACAGCATTACCGTAGTGGGCATTCTGTAGCGGGCGGCAAGACCTAATGCTTTTCGCAATCCATCCGCGGACTGAAACGTGCTAGGGTCGTATAGATCGTTGTCCCCTCGCCAATTGAATGCCGCGTTGCTTCCATACTTCCATCGTTCGATTTTGGCTCGGGTCACAACCAAATCCGTCGGCATAACAACGGACCTTACTCTCAAAGTCCGACGCCACGTTCGATCACCATGAGTCACCTCCACGATCACATCGGCATTACTAAGGGGTGACTCGGCGACCAAGGAGAACTCCTGCTTGGCGATTTGTCCGGGCTCAGGGCATTGCTCGACTCCGGCCCCCAGACGAACTCGCAAACCCTGATTCAACGATTCAATCCGCACGGACATGGGTAACTGCGGCCTTACCGTGCCCGGATTGAGAATGAACAGTTGAAAGGTCTGCTCCAGCCCCTGCGGCCAGTCCCCTAAGGCGTAAATCGTGCTGCTGCGACTTAATACCGGCCCTCTCAAGGTCACAATGAATTTGGGAATCGGCAAGGGGACGCGCCCCCGCGTTTTTTCATATTGAGTCGCCGGTACATCGGCAAGCCATACCAGTTCAACATAAACGGCAGCCAAAATTATCGATCCCGCCACGATGCCGTAAATCAAACCAAACCACGGTCCCAGTATCCCTGCGAAGATTGCTGTAGAAATGATCCACAAAATCAGATCCTGCTTTCGTCGATCGACACGCAATCGAATTTCTACGGCTTCACCAATCACATTGGCCAATAACATCAGCCAGCCGATTCGGTAGGGTGCTAAAAAGTATAACTTCCCCAGCAACAAAACAGCCCCCAGGCAGCAGGCAACTAATAGCCCAAACAATTGCAGTAAAAAAATCAACAAACCACTTTCTACTTAAAAAATACTATTGCATTAGGTTACGTTGAACACGGTATCCAACTCGTTGGCCGGCCGTTAATCTCGGAAAACGAATCGCTGCGCTCATACCACTCTCGTGCGGAATAACCACAGCTCCCGGTAGATCGACCGAGATGGAATCCGTGGGTCGCATTCCGAAAACTTCAATTTGCAAATTACTGATGGCTGACTGAGCCTGCAACGTCCATTTTGAATAAGATTCCGTGGAAACCTGTTGTTCGATGTCTGTATTGGCCCGTGCCTTCCACCACTCGGCAATCTCAATGCCAGTGGCCACCCAAGGATTTTGAGGGGCCAGCCAGTCCAGTATCGTTGCGTAGGTTTCCTCCCAGTCGGAATATTCGGGCTCGGCAAAAAAATTATTGTGCCACAATACAGATACGAGGCCACCAAGGTTGCGTACCCTGGTCATTTGTTCTTGGGCCGCCTGAATAGCTGCCTCTTTATCCAGCGCCAAGTACCGAAACAGGGTCACATCCATAATCGTCAGTGGCAGCTGGACCAAAGGTGTTTTTGGGCTTTCGGTCAGACTCGCTACATCAAAGGGAAAGCAATAACCGCCGGGAGCCCCCAGGCGATTGGGGTATCCTAAAGTGGCGTCATAGACCATGCCGGCCTGTTGTTGTGCCCGCCATGTATCGGGTACGTGCAAACTCAAATAATGATTTCGAGTTCCCAGCGCAGGAACACCAAAAATCTGTTGAAAACGTTCTCTCTTATCTACCCACCATTCTGGCTGTTCATGCCTATAGGCGCTACCGTGGATACCCAGTTCGCATCCGTCGGCCAAAAGGAAATCAGCAATTTTGGAGAAACTGGAATCGTCCCAGCGATAGCGTCCCCCTTTTTTCTTCCAATACTGATCTTCGAGCAAGAAGAACGTTGATTTCCAACCGTGCCGCGATTGCAAGGCCCGAATCGCCGTGAATTGCTGCATTGGATCGATGGGCTGCAATAACGGACGAAAAATCCGACGCAAGCAGGGCCCCGTGCGTCCTTGTTCTCCTTTGAACCAATGTCTGCGCAAGTGATTAACATCGCCCAGCCAGCGAAACAATTCTCGATCATGAATTTGATCGATATCGTGGGACAGGAATGTGGCAAAGGGAGCGCCATTAGGCCAGAGTGCTTTGCGGCAAATGAGATTACCCTGCCGCGCCGCATCGTCCATCACGTTTTGGGTCCAAGCCTGGAGATCCGCGGAAAAATCAAGCGGATAAACATCCGGCCGCGACCCACCCAGCACCGCTGCCTCCATGCCAGCGATTGAAGATTTCGTTAATCCAAAATCCGTAACGCGGCTCTCCCAACCTGCCAGCTAACGGATTTCATCGATGGAATCAAAACGATTCAACGAGTGCTTTATCGAATAATTTATATCTAACACGTTCACTACGACACTAAATGGGGATGACTCTGTTTTTAAACTCACTATCGCTGTCTAAGACGATCAAGCTCATATAACGCATCGAAGTTTGGGTTGAATCGCGTAAATAGGTGTCGAAACGGACGAGTTAACGAGAGAATTTCTCCAAATGGCCGGCGATAGAAAATATTCAAGTTAGTATAGGCTTTTTCAAACCCAAACTTTGTAATCAAAAAATCCTGGATTCCGGTATCATGGGAAATTGACCTAAATCCATCATTGACATAGTGAAACTTGCATTCGCGCAAATAGTATTCGTTCATTTTATGAAACAGAGCGTAAGCCGGATAATACCTGAGATAATCCGGATGTAATTTAATGAGCGTATAATCCGCTTCAACATCGTCATAAATTAGATTCTGTGCAAACCCTACAATTGACCCTTCATGGTAAACCGCCCATTGATGCCGTATATCGTCAAACATGACATCCTTTAGTACGTTTGCTTTAAATTCTGCGCGAGTTGGGATTGCTCCTCGCCATCCTCGATAACTCTTCAACGCGGCACAGTAAGTATCATAGCCACCTTCTGCAATAACCGAAGAACTAACTTTTTGGACGTTGCAATTTTTAAGTCCGCGCCGAAGTTTACTTCGCGTGTTCGTGGAAGTAATACAGTCAACATCAGTATGTTGCCGACAAATGACTGCGTACCACTCTGAATTTTCTTTAACGTTGTTAAATCCACCGGTCCACTGCACCCACATTCCTCCCAACTCTCGAAGTAATTTCTTTGCTTGTCGAGAATCGATGTGGAAATCTCTAGCGACGGGACCTCTTGGAATTACCCAATTCCCTTTGCGCACAAAAAGACAACCATTAACAATTGAATACCTTTTATTTTTCGACTTTAAATCATCAATATGTCGCTCCAAACAATCCATATTATTTCGTATCTTGAATCCCAGGAATTAGACGATTACTTTAATTTTACGGAACATTGATAGTTAAGAAATTTCCGTTTCTGATCCTAAACTAATGATTTGACAGAAGTTAAAAAAATAAAATATTCGTAATAACGAACATTCCAAAAGGAAATTGAAGCCAGCCTTCTCAATCCCGCGCATGCTGGCACGATTATCTGGGGACGTATAAATCAATAGGTTATCCCCCGGGTTTGACATTGCGATGCAGGCATTTAACAAAACGCCATAAAACCCTTTGCCACGGTGATCTGGGTGAGTCCAATAATATCCAAGCATTTTACCGTCCGCCGCTACTTTTTTAAATTTGCTCAAAAACAAACGCCAATCTTGAACCCAGCCATAAGCTACAACCTGTTGTTGAGCATCAAAAAGAACCAAGAGCTTGGCCATCCCAGCACGCAAACGGCGTTTCATTATATTAAAGCGACCGCGTGGAAACACA
>JBGSIY010000707.1:0-5293 GCA_041742275.1 Pirellulaceae bacterium
CGAGGATAAATACCACAGTTAGACTTTTGACACAGATTCACCACAATCAGACGGATAACCCCATCGGAGAGGAATCGAACGCTATGAATTTCCAAGAGATTTTAGATCAGTTATTGCAGTCAGGGCAGACGTTGGCGAAACAAGGTCAGCAGATGGCCGAAAAAGGATTGGGGGTCCCTGAGTCAGGGCCTGAACGCGACCAAGCCTTGGGGAATCTTGGCAAGGGTGCCGCCTTGGGTGGTGTGCTGGCTCTCCTGTTGGGAACACACGTAGGTCGCCGCGTTGCCGGGCCGTTGGTCAAGATGGGTGGATTGGCAGCCATTGGTGCCGTGGGATATATGGCTTATAAACAGTGGCAGGCCAAGCAGCAGGGGGCGACGGAAGCGGGGACTCCGATCAGTGAATTGAGTCCCGCAGCCGCCTCGGCACGAAGTCATGTTTTATTGCAAGCCATGATTGCTGCGGCCAATGCCGACGGGCACATGGACGCCCAAGAGCGATTGTCGATTCAATCACGTTTGGCCGATTTCAATTTAACGCCCGAACAACACGCTTGGTTTGAGCGTGAAATCAACGCTCCCCAATCGGTGGACGATTTGGCGGCGTTGTCGGATTCGATCAGTACGGCGTCGGAAATTTATGTGACATCCCTGTTGGTGGTCGAAACGGCCAACGCCGCCGAACGAGACTACCTCAACCGCCTGGCCGCCGCGCTCAAGCTGCCCAGCGGTCTGGTCGAGCAATTGGAGCAGCAGGCCAACCAATAGAAATAGCTGCGGCGCCGATGAATTTGGGCACACCCCTGGGGTGAAAATGAAATTAAGACTAGGAGTCGAAAAGTAATGAAATCCTACCATGCGTTGCTCCAGCACATTTTAGATCATGGTGTTTCCAAAGAAGATCGCACGGGAACGGGAACGCTGAGCGTGTTTGGCTATCAAATGCGATTTGATTTGGCGGCGGGGTTCCCTTGTGTAACGACCAAGAAATTACATTTGCGCTCGATCATTCATGAGCTCCTGTGGTTTTTAAGCGGCGAGACAAACATCGCGTACTTGAAAGAAAACGGCGTTTCGATCTGGGATGAGTGGGCGGATGCCGACGGGAATCTCGGGCCCGTGTATGGTGCTCAATGGCGGAATTGGCGTGGCGCCGATGGGACCGTCGTTGATCAAATCTCCGAGGTTGTGTCAGCCATTCGGGCCAATCCGGACTCCCGGCGATTGGTGGTTTCGGCCTGGAACGTCGCCGACGTGCCGCAGATGAAACTCCCCCCCTGCCACTTGTTGTTCCAGTTTTACGTGGCTCAGGGGCGATTGTCATGTCAGCTCTATCAACGCAGCGCGGATGTGTTTTTAGGTGTGCCCTTTAATATTGCTTCCTACGCACTGTTGACGATGATGGTTGCCCAAGTCACAGGGTTGCAGCCGGGAGAGTTTGTGCACACGCTGGGAGATGCCCATCTGTATGTGAATCACCTGGAGCAAACGCGTGAACAATTGTCACGTGAAATTCGACCGCTGCCGACCATGAAGTTGAACCCCGCCGTTCAATCGATTTTCGATTTCCAATACGAAGATTTCGACCTACAGAACTACGATCCCCATCCGGCCATTCGCGCCCCGGTAGCGGTTTAGGTGTTTTGAATTTGTTGAGCCGATGGGGCATCATCCCGCGGTTTGGATTCATTTTGCTTGGAAGAAAATTGAGAAAGTTGGGTTGATGACGACGCCGAGCAATTTATCGCTGATTGTGGCCGCCAGTGAAAACGGAGTGATCGGTCGCCAAGGTGATTTGCCGTGGCGGTTATCGGCCGATCTGCAACACTTCAAGCAGCTAACGATGGGGCACTCGATCGTGATGGGCCGCAAAACGTTTGCGAGCATTGGACGCCTCTTGCCGGGTCGAACGACGGTGATCGTTTCTGCCAATCCCGACTACGTTGTCCCCGGAGCGGTAATGGTCCGGAGTTGGGATGAGGTGTGGGAGCAAGTTCGGCAGGATGAACAGCCGTTTATTGTGGGGGGCGCGACGATCTATCATCAGGCCCTCCCCTGGTGTCGCTCGGTTTATTTGACTCGCGTTCATGCCAAGATCGAGGGGGACGCTTTTTTTCATTTGCCCTCGGACCAATGGGTCTTGATCTCTGCGGATCGGAATCGTGCCGATGCTCGAAACGAATTTGATTACACGTTTGAGATCTATCGGCGTCGGGAGGAGGCGGACGCGAAGCCTTGGGTGAAGGGCGACTGACAAAGGGGGCCATTTTTGCCGACCGAAACTTGCTACAATGGAGCATGTTCGTTGTTGGAAACCGTTTTTTTCATTTGTCGAAGGTCGGGTTGCAGTGCATTCAGTTCTAATCGCAGGTCAGTGGGTCAAATCCAACTCCACAGGTTCATTTTCGGCGTATCATCCTCAGACCGGGGAGAGTCTGCCCGATGTGTACCCGGTGAGTGGTTGGGGCGATTGTGAGGCTGCGTTGCAGTCGGCGGCAGCAGCCTTTCGCGAACTTCAAAAAATCCCCGCGGAGACATTGGCCAAGTTTTTAAATTGTTATGCCGATAAGGTTGAGGGGCAAAAGGGGGCTTTGGCCGCCATGGCCGCTTCAGAAACCGGGTTGGCGGAGACGCCGCGATTGCATGATGTCGAATTACCTCGCACCATCGGCCAATTGCGCCAGGCAGCCCAGGCAGCGGTCACAGGGAGTTGGGCTCTGCCGACGATTGATACGGCGTCTAATATCCGTTCGATCCATGCGGCTTTGGGGCCGGTGTTTGTGATTGGTCCCAATAATTTTCCGTTTGCCTTTAACGGAATTTCAGGTGGTGATTTTGCTGCGGCGATCGCGGCGGGAAATCCTGTGATTGCCAAGGGGCATCCGGCGCATCCGACAACCAGCCGGCTTCTCGCGGAACTCGCGGCATCGGCTGTCCAGGAGTGTGGGTTGCCCGCGGGGACGGTGCAGATGTTGTATCGGACCAGTCACGCCGATGGCTTGCGATTAATTAGTGATCCTCGATTGATGGCGATCGGTTTCACCGGGAGTCGGCACGCGGGGATGGCAATAAAAGGGGCGTGCGATGCATTGGGTAAACCGGCCTATCTGGAAATGAGTAGCGTCAATCCGGTGATTTTGTTGCCGGGTTCGGTTGAAGAGCGATCCGAAGCGCTTGCGGGTGAATTTGCGACGAGTTGCCTAATGGGTTCAGGACAGTTTTGTACCAACCCGGGATTGGTCGTCATGCTGGCCGGTCCGAAAACGGATGCCTTTATCGAGCGGGTCGCGTCTCGGTTTGCCGCGGCACCGGCGGGGACGTTGTTGACCTCCGGCGTCCAGCAGGCTTTGGCGGAATCCGTCACGGTTTTAGTTGGGGCGGGAGCGAAATTGTTAGCGGGAGGGGCTGCGGCAAAGGGACCCGGTTTTGCGTTTCAAAATACATTGTTGACGATCGACGGGCAGGCGTTTTTGAAGAATGCGGAAGTGTTCCAGACCGAAATGTTCGGGAGTGCTTCGTTGTTTGTCGTCGCCGCAGGGGTCGAAGAAGTTCGCGAAGTGATCGGGAAATTCGAAGGGAACTTGACTGGCACCTTTTATTTGGCGGACAACGGTGGTGACGATGCCGCGTACGCGGAATTGGCTCCGTTGTTGCGGACCAAGGTCGGACGTTTGTTGAACAATAAGATGCCCACGGGTGTGGCTGTATCGTCGGCCATGAATCACGGGGGCCCCTTCCCTGCCACGGGACACGCCGGTTTTACGGCCGTAGGATTCCCAGCGACAGTACGGCGGTTTTCGATGCTGCAGTGCTATGATGGCGTTGCCGAATCCCGGTTGCCCAGCGCGTTGAAGAACAAAAACGCGAACCGAGAAACGTGGCGTTTGCTCGATGGCCAATGGTCTCAAGGGGATGTGACCGTTTAAGGCCATGATGAACCAAGGGCGAGGGTCGCCTAGGGTTTAGGTGAATTTAGGTCCCTTGGTTTGCCGTCGGTATGGCAGTGCGTGGGCGTGCATTGATTGATACCGAAGTTGATTGATAGGTATGTTAATTCTAAATAACAAGGCGAGATGTTGATGGCCCAGTTACCGGATTTCATTCGTGTGGTTGATTCGCATACCGGGGGAGAACCGACGCGAGTGATTGTGGAAAACGGCCCCGATTTGGGAAGTGGCGATTTGGTCGCCCGCCGAGCCCGTTTTAAGGCGGAGTTTGACCATTTTCGATCAGCTGTGATCAATGAACCACGGGGATCGGATGTGGTCGTGGGGGCGTTGCCCGTCCCGCCGCATGATCCCAGTTGTTCTGTGGGTGTCATTTTTTTTAACAATGTCGGTTATTTGGGGATGTGCGGGCACGGTACGATCGGCTTGATGGTGACACTGTTGGACCAGGGGCGAATTGCGTTGGGAGAACAGTGGATCGAAACGCCTGTGGGGAAGATCCGAGTCGTCGTGCATGACCGCCACCGAGTCACCGTGGAAAATGTTCCCAGCTATCGCTATCGAACCCGGGTGCCCCTGCAGATCCCCGGTTATGGGGAGATCACCGGTGATATCGCGTGGGGAGGCAATTGGTTTTTCCTGGTCAATGATCATGGCGAAGACGTTGTTTTTGGAAATTTGGAACGCCTCTCGCAGTTGGCCAAGCAAATTCGTCAGACGTTGGATAACACGGGAGTTACGGGCGCTGACGGAGGTGTAATCGATCATATTGAATTGTTTGGATCGGGTGACGCGATCGGATGTGATAGTCAAAACTTTGTGTTGTGTCCGGGTGGCGCTTATGACCGCTCGCCTTGCGGCACGGGCACCAGCGCGAAACTCGCTTGCCTGGCAGCTGACGGAAAATTATCTCCAGGCCAAGTCTGGCGTCAGGGGAGTATTGTGGGAAGTGTGTTTGAAGCAAGTTATGCGGAGTTGGACGATAAAGTCATTCCCAGCATTCAGGGAAGTGCCTACTTGTGTGGGTACTCGGAATTGCGTTTTGATTCGGCCGATCCGTTTTATTTAGGAATCCATTAATGACGCAGGCAGCCGATCGCACAGTGATTGTGGGTGGCGGAATCATTGGCGCCATGTGCGCTTGGTATTTGAACCGATCGGGGCACCAAGTCACGGTGATCGATCGCGAAGGGTTTGGAGCCGCGTGTTCCAGTGGAAATTGCGGTTATGTCAGCCCCAGCCATGTGCTGCCCCTCACGATGCCCGGTGTGATTTTCAAATCGCTGAGATCCATGTTGTCCAGCAGTTCACCGTTTTACATCAAGCCGCGAATGAGTCCGGCGATGT
>JBGSIY010000708.1:0-3460 GCA_041742275.1 Pirellulaceae bacterium
GGCTCGGCACGGGCACCGCGCATAGGGTCAAAAGCGGCACCTCACCCCGCGGGTAAAGCACCTTCCTCGACTGGAGAGGGTCGGGTAGTGCCAAAAAATACTCAATAAAATACCTCAGTGTGTCGATTTTAGGACCCTTCCCGCTGAAAGCCATTGTTTCGCAGTCGTAGGAGTCGGGGTAGATGCAGGTGTTTTTCGTTCACGTACTACGCCTATCGGCGAGCGGGCGTGACGCTGACGGTGCTCCGTTGTTTCACAAACGGTTATTTTTTTTCTTCGTGCTGCTGTTGGTGTCGAGTGTCGTTCAATGAATTTGTTGTGCATCAAATGTGGGCGAGGCTTTTCGGTTACTGCCGATCAATTTGGAACGCGTGGCAAATGTCCTCATTGCAATGCCACGGTCCTGGTTCCACATCTGCAACCCACGGGTCGAGTACCGACAGCATCCAAACGAAATCCCCATGGTTGGATGGATCGCTCGTTTTCTGGCTTTGTGGCGTTAGGGATTCATTTGTTAGTCTTGGCCCTCTTGGCCATGACACCTTGGAAACGGCCTCCCAGTGGAGCGATGGGGAGTGGCGAAGAGGTTCAAATCGGCACTCAACCGCGTCAACGGTTGTTGCAGAGTCAACTCGAGCAACTGGAATTGCGGTCGCAGGAAAGTCGCTTGGATGCCCAAGAAATGCAGGCCTTGGATATTGCTTCGAGTTCTTCTTTGGCGGAATCAATGTTGGAGTACCGCCACGCGGGTTCGAGTGTCGGGGGGAGCCTCGACGGGATGACAGATGACCTGCCGATCCAATTACTCGACGGCGAGGGTGGGGGCGGCCAAGAAGCATTTACGGAAATGTTGTCGCGATTAGAAAAAGAAGGACTGGATCTGGTCATTCTCTTCGATAGCACGGGCAGTATGGGAGGGGAAATCAGTCAGGTCAAAAACCAAATTCGCAATATGGGTGGAGTGTTGCGGAAACTGGTTCCGCAGATGCGAATCGGGATTTGCACTTATCGCGACCGGGGTGACGAATATGTGGTGAAGGGATTGCCGTTGACCGATAACTTGGGAGAAGTAGTCGGTTTCCTGTCGGAAATCGAAGCTGCTGGCGGGGGAGATGAACCGGAATCGGTGGCCGAAGGGATTCGCTGGGTTTTGGGGAATAATGATTTCCGCCCATCTGCACGGAAGGTGGTCCTCATTTTTGGCGACGCGCCCCCTCACTATTCCAGTCAATTAGACTGCTTGAAAATGGCCACCGATTTTCGGAGAACCGGTGGCGTCATCAGTACCGTCACCTGTCGCAATTCGAAGAAACTGGAGGCCTTTGTTGAGATTGCCCAGTTAGGTGGTGGCGAGGCTTTTTTAACGACGGATCAAAGGCAAATTATGTCCCGGCTCGTCGTCTTGGTCTTTGGAAGCCAGCATCAAGAGAAAGTCTTGGAGCTTTTTCGTCTGCTGGATCAGTAAATTGTCCGTTTGGAAACCTCGCCAGCGGAAAACGGGCTGAGTTCGCCGATTTGCCGGTACTAATTGCCTTGCCGAAAATAACTAGCGGTTTTATAGTGGATACTGGGCGTTTGCGTGGTAGAGGGGATCTGTAGAGTCTGATGGGATTGCCTTTGCCTGATTTAAATGCCCGCCAAAACCCGATCGGTTTCTGACCGCTGGCTCCCGTATGAGTCACTCGGATTCACGTGAAGACCCGTGGGTTGTGGCCCGCAATCCTGATGGCGATTTTGACACCGGTTCGCACTGCGACGGTCGTTGACCCCGAGGTATAGTTGGCCACTAACGGTTGCGTTCCATTCACTCTCGCCAGGAATGATCGAGGTTGGATCTTTGTTTGGGGAAGCGATCGTGTTGCTGACAAACTGACTCCTTTTGCGAGCGGTGCGTGCGATGGGGCAACGTTCAAGGTAGATCTGCGATCAAAGATTTCATGTAAACCCCAGAACATGGCTCGGTTGATTTTCAGGAAAAATTGAGAAGTCAATCGAAATGGGATTGGGGTTAGAGTTCACTGAGTATCAACGCCCATAACGGCGATTCCTTTTAAAATTTAAAGACATCTATGTCCGCATATAATCTGACGCACCTGAAGCAACTTGAGGCAGAGAGCATTCATATCATTCGCGAGGTTGCCAGCGAGTTTTCGAATCCCGTCATGCTGTATTCGATTGGCAAAGACTCGGCCGTGATGTTGCAGTTGGCCCTGAAGGCCTTCTATCCCGCCAAGCCTCCCTTCCCATTAATGCATGTCGATACGACTTGGAAATTTCGGGACATGTATGCTTTTCGAGAATCGATCGTTCGCGATATGGGTCTGGAGTTGATTCGCTATGTTAATGAAGAGGGATTAAAGCAAGGCGTCGATCCCTTTCGTTTCAGCGGCAAACACACAACGATCATGAAAACGGAGGGATTGAAACAGGCGTTGTCCCAATACAAATTTGATGCGGCCTTCGGTGGGGCTCGTCGGGACGAGGAAAAATCGCGAGCGAAAGAACGGGTGTTTTCGTTTCGCGACGAGTTCCATCGTTGGGACCCCAAGAACCAACGTCCGGAACTTTGGAATCTGTACAACACGCGAGTAAACCAAGGCGAATCGATTCGTGTTTTTCCCTTGAGCAATTGGACCGAACTCGACGTGTGGCAGTACATCCATCTCGAAGGCATTCCCCTCGTTCCACTGTACTTCGCCGCCAAACGCCCGGTTGTTAAACGCAACGGGACATTAATTATGGTCGATGACGATCGAATGAAATTGCAAAAAGGCGAGGAAGTGGAGGAGAAGGTGGTCCGCTTTCGCACCCTGGGATGCTATCCCCTCACAGGAGCTGTCGAATCCAACGCAACCACGCTCCCCGAGATCATTCAAGAAATGCTGTTAACAAAAACCAGTGAACGGCAGGGGCGACTGATCGACAATGATGATGAGGGAAGTATGGAAGAAAAGAAACGCGAGGGGTATTTCTAGTCGACCCAACTCCCCTTATTCCATTCATTTGAGTCTGTTTGTTTCTCTAATATTGCCTGAGTGCCGTCTTTCAAAAGTGGCCGTTTCAACAACTGAGTTATTCTTTCTATGTCACATCATTCCGATCTAATCGCTACCGACATCAATGCCTACCTTGCCCAACACGAGCGCAAGGAACTCATGCGATTCATCACCTGCGGCAGCGTCGACGACGGCAAAAGCACGTTAATTGGCCGCTTGCTGTTTGATTCAAAAATGATTTATGAAGATCAATTGGCCAAGATCGAAAAAGAGTCCGTTGTTCATGGAACGACAGGAGGAAAGTTCGATCCTGCCTTGCTGACAGACGGTCTCAAAGCGGAGCGGGAACAAGGCATCACGATTGACGTAGCCTATCGTTATTTCTCGACAGCCAAACGGAAATTTATCATTGCCGACACGCCCGGTCACGTGCAATACACTCGCAACATGGCTACCGGAGCATC
>JBGSIY010000709.1:0-5991 GCA_041742275.1 Pirellulaceae bacterium
CTGATCACCCAAGACATGGGCAAGCGGATTAGCGAAAGCCGCGATGAAATCGAATTCTGCGCCCGCATCGCTGAGTTTTATGCCAGGGGTGCCGAACGATTCTTGTCCGATCAACCGCTGGATGTCGAGAAAGCCGATGTCTATTTGAGACATGAACCCCTGGGTGTCCTGCTGGGCGTGATGCCTTGGAATTTTCCCTTTTATCAAGTCGTCCGCTTTGCGACGCCCAACATCATGGCTGGCAACACGGTCATGGTCAAACACGCGAGCAATGTACCGCAGTGTGCCAGGGCCATCGAAGAACTGTTCATTGAATGCGGGCTGCCCGAGGGAGTCTATACCAACCTATTTATTTCGTCGGAGAGCGTGGAAGCCATCGTGTCGGACAAACGGGTCCGCGGTGTTTCACTCACGGGCAGCGAACGAGCCGGGGCATCCGTGGCTGCGATCGCCGGCCAGAACCTCAAACGAAGTGTCCTGGAACTCGGAGGCAATGACGCCTTCATCGTGCTGGAAGACGCAGATCTGGATTTAACCGTCCAGCTTGCTGTTCAAGGGCGAACTGTCAATGCCGGCCAATCATGCGTGGCATCAAAACGTTTCATCCTCGTCGAATCGATAGCCCAGGAGTTCACACTTGCATTTCGGGAGCAGATGGCTGCACTAAAGCTCGGTGATCCCATGGATGAAACGACAACGTTGGCCCCGCTTTCGACGGAAGACGCAGCGGTTAAGTTGCTGGAAAATGTCCAGGCCACGATTGACGCCGGTGCCACTGTCGTCCTGGGTGGCGACCGTCCGGATCGCGAAGGCGCGTACTTCAACCCCACGATTTTGTCCGACATCACTTCGGATATGCCGACCTATGACCTGGAATTGTTTGGTCCGGTCGCGAGCCTCTATGTTGTCAAGGATGAAGCGGCGGCAATCAAACTGGCCAACGACTCCTCTTACGGTCTTGGTGGCAGCGTTTTCACATCAAGTCAAGAGCGTGGACGCCGTGTCGCCGAACAACTCGAAACGGGCATGATATTTATCAATCAGCCGACTCAATCTCAAGTTGAGTTACCCTTTGGTGGCATCAAGAATTCCGGCTACGGAAGAGAGCTCTCGCACCTGGGTATTCTGGAATTTGTCAACAAAAAACTGATCCACTTGGGAAAGTCAGTTTCCTAAGGATCGCGGTCATCATTGCCGCTAAAAAAAGGGCCTGAAAAAAGTGCCACAGGTCGTTGTTTTGACGGTTGTGGTATTAACAACAGGCCCCAGTTCCTTTCATGGGCTTGGGGGCTGAATATTTTTTTTGACAAAACCACGTCGTCCCCGTATTTGTTCTGCGAAAAATTGAGTCCACGTTCTTAATCGAGCGGTGGCTCGGTTGCCGCTGTTTGAAAAGACAGAAGACGACGAAGCGTTTATCGGGGTTTTTCGCAAGGCGTTGGGAGGGGAGACCCAGCCGATTTAAGTTTCCAGCCGATTTAAGTTTACTGTGTGGGCCAACAGGAACTGGGTCCCTTTTGGACTACTCTACGGCCAGACGATTGGAGAGTGTTGAAACTTGTTTATCATAGTCTTCAGCCAATTGTAGCAATAATTCGTCTCGTTTTCCTGATTTTTGCCCGACTGAAAAAAACTTGGGCAACCAATGGAGGAAAATAGCTCAGTCGTTCCATCGCTTGTTGCAACTCTTTTCCGGATCGCACGCGTTCACTATTTAAACCCAGCGATTCTTGCAAAAGGACATTTTTTGATGTTCTCTTGGCGATATCCAAGGCGCGTATTAAATCCAAACCGTTGGAAAGCAATGTGGATACGACAAACCAGACTCGCGATATCTCTTGTTTGCTTTCTTAGAAGGTGCTTTTTCTGGCTTCAATCGTCTGCGAAATGAGACCGCCAATCGCGTCACAAAAACATGCTGGTCTTTTTCAGGAGGCCGCATCCAAAAACATTTTTATTCACTTCATTTGTGAAATGATCCGCGTTGTCCTTCATTTCACACAATGCCGATTCCAGTACCAATCACGCATGTAGCGCTAACCAGCAGTAGGCAAGGCACATCAATCACCCTCATGCGTTATACCTCAAGCTTCAAAACGTCGCAGTTCTTCGAGTGCTCTGAATATCGATTTTGAGATCGTTTTCTCCTGTGGTTGTCGTTGACATCCCAGGAATAAGTCAAATCCTCCACCAACTGATTCATAGCAGCCCCCGACGGATGAGCAAACGAAATTGAGGCCAACAAATTGTCCTTGTACCCACTCACATTCCTTTAAGCGTAAGTCGTCGTCACACCGTTGCGGTAGGCACTGGTGGTCAACCTGCCACCATCGTAAAAAATCAAGCTGTTGAATCGTCAGTTAGGCAAATTCGCAATGTCAAATACCTATTTTAAATCAACATGTTATTAATTGCGACGTCGCGTTACTCTCCAAAGATAACCAACAAAAGCAATGAAACCACCCAATAACATTATGGCACCAAGAATCGGCAATAATCCTTGAATGGTCGTGATTTCGTAGGTTATAAGCTGAGATTCGATAATGATCAAATAAAAACCAACAAGTAATAATAATGCTGATTCCAGAACTGTAAATCCAACGAGTTTTTTCATGCTAAACTTTGGCCTTTTCATTTCAATCTCAAATAGTTAGATGTTGTCCAAATCTTACTGCGACGTCCTCGCCTTAAAAAAGAACGCGTCAGTTTATGAATGAAGGGGGGCCGCGAATAAAAAACATCATTCCGTCAGAACCGCGCACGTCGTTGGAAGGTACGGGATTTTAGGACTTTTTGCTTCGCATTCGGAATCAGTAAAGGAAAAGGTGCCGCGAATTAAAAAATAGTTTTCCGAGTAATCTTGACATGTCCAACCACCAAGTAACGAATATTTCGGAGTGCCATCGGTATCCGCCCCCTGCATCCGGTTGTCAAAGTCCCAGGTCAGGGTCAAGGCGGGAGACTGCAGGCTGGCGGGGCGCGTGAGCAAATTTCCCTTCACGTCATACGTCAGCGTCCCCGAAGTGGCTCCCGTGAACGATGTGAACTCATGAGCCGCATCATGGGTACGGGTTTGACTGCTCCCCAGGTTCGACCAACTGTCCCAATCGCCAACCAGGGAAAGTTCCCAAGTCTGCGGGTTCGCATTGTTACTGCGTTTGAAGAAAAACCGGTTTCGCAAATCCCTGTCCCCTTTTGTTTTGAGAACGATAGAGGAAAACGCTACTTTCGCGGGAGCGACAGGCGATGATACCAAGCCGGTCACGCGATACTTGTTGGCACAAACATCAGGCTCAACGTGCTGGTAACCTATAGTTGCAATTCGCGGTTATTGTACCAGATAAATTTATCGGTAAACGATTCTGATGTGTTGATCGAGGCATCCGTACGCGCGGTGATCAGCCGCCGGGCGATAGCCCACGGTTCTACCCCCTCCTCATTCTCTCAACGATGGCTCACGTCGTTCAGCTAATTTCTTGGCAATCATCGCACAAGCAAAACCGGACGCTAGTGCGTACCGGCTGATGGCGAAAACCAGCCGCCGGGCGATAGCCCCCGGTTCATTCCCCACCCACCGATTCGCCTGACTAAAGCGATCGCACTTTTTTCATGCTGTGAGCAAAAGTACGATCACAATTTGATCAGAAACTTTTTTAGCCATTTCAAGTACGACCACAATTCGGCCAGCGACCATTCGATCTTTCCGTCAAATCGCAATGGCTTCTCCAGAATTCACAACAATTCGGTCAACACCCCTCAAAACAGACCTAAATCACTACAGTCATAATTCGGTCAAAAATGCGACCCTAATTCGGCCGGTAACAGGTATGAATACGATTCTGGGAGAACCGTGTTGGTGACCGACTAAGCATGGTCCTCAATCGGTATTGTTGGCTTACGTATTTCGTAAGGCCAGTTTACCGCACTTTTCGCTTCGTCATGCCGTTTTTAGCGTCGGTATGAGAGTTTGAGGACTGGCATGTTCGGCGATATCTGATTCAACCACGTTTCTAGCCGGTAACCGAAGAGGCCAGTTGGCGTTCGCCTGGGGTGGATCACGCAGCCGGGTCGCAATGACCTGAGCTTCCAAAAAAAAGGCAGCTCCCGGAGGGGCTGCCTGAGTGCAAAAGGAATTAACACGGAAGTCTTTTGATCAAACTACCGTCGGCCATTCGGTTGCTTCGGTGTCCGGTGGTCGGTCATCAGTCCCCAGGTTCTTGGGTTTCCATGAACAAAGAAAGGATACCCTTCTCCGGTGATCGGTCGTGTTTGTGCTCCGGGAGTAATCGAAACCGAGTTGTTGCCTCCAGCAGGAGCGACTGGCGGAGGGTTGATGGGCCGGTGATCTCTCGGGTATTTGATACCTGTGTTATTCGCTTTTGGTACCTGAAAATCGGCCGTCCACATTCCACCGCGAATGGTACGGTCTCGCGGTTTCTGGTTGGGATCCGTTACGGTCACATTCGGGTTTGGGGCCACGGGAGGTGGACCTGTGTTGTAGTGATAGCCGTATCCCGAACTTCTTGCCACTCCTTGGGAGCGTGAAGTCGCTTTTCCCTGTTCGAGGCCCTGATGTTGTTCGAGGTCCGGAGCGGTATTGGTGTTGGCTCCTGAACCGCTACCTTGATTGGATTTGATTCGTTCCCAGTGACCGTCAACCCAGACAAAGCCGGGACGACCTTGGGGAGGCTGGGGCTGTGTTTGTGGGGGCTGAGGTTGCGATTGAGGTGGCTGGGGTGTGTCTGTTGTGGGTTCAACCGGAGCCACAGGTCGATTTTCTGCTTTGTGTTTTTTGATGGCGTCGATGATCCCGAGGACGTTGGCAACCCGGTTTCCTCTTCCTTGATGGTTGCCTCGATTTTCGCGATTTCGGTTTTTGTCCTGGGCGGATGCTGATGCGACGATTGCCAGGCTGCTGAGGATTGCTAGTCCGAGGAGGATTGAACGATTCATGGAACACCGGTCCTTTTCTGCTTGATTGAGTTGGTTGCTATTGCGTTGAAAACTTGCTTCTTCATTACCAAGCGTGAGCCAGGGGAAAGTGTTACAGAAAAAGTAGAAGATCATCGAAAGCAAGGGAAATTAGGGCGCAACACATGGCAGATGGGCAGGTTTTGCAAGAAAACGCGGGCATTTGCCAGTTGGCAATACAACGCTTTCTCTGTGGCGGTTTTGGCGTTGAGCCGCAGCCCTCCAAACTCACGATTGTCGACGTTTGAGGCGCTAATGGTTAAGGCACGCAAGGAGCCGTGCCTATTGTCTATTCGCAGGAAAGGTGTCACTCATTTAATTTTTGGATCGTAACCCTTTTTGTTCAATTCCGCATCTCGAAGGCTGGACGGCAACGTCGCTTTCAAAATTTGCTTTCGATGTCGACCGACGATATGGTTCGCGACTTGAATTTTACTATCCCGCTTCGCTTCAGTCGGTTGGAGTGCCCTAGTCGCAGAGCGACGACAGGTAACAGTCCCGGACGCCAGTCCGGGGAACTGATCGGAAACACCCCGAAAGTCGCGAAGCGACGACAGGAGAAGCCAAGGTCATTTGGTCACGGTGCGCGCCAAACAAATCAACGCAAATTTTCTCAAGGCACTTAACGGGCATTTTTACAAAGTCAAGATTCGAACTCCTTCTGGAGAACGTGTTCACGCGGGAGTGGGTCCGATGAAACCGCCTGTCGTCGCGTTGCGACTAACAACAAGTTGACGCATCCCCAACCACGGACTGGCATCCGTGGCTTTCGCATGTCGTCCCTTCAGGACTATAGATTGGAGTGGCGACCTTGCGACCACGAAAGTAGCCGAAAGTTGTTGCACCGCCGGGACGAGCCCGCGACGGAAGCAGGGAGTGCGAGAGTGAAAGGAATTAACAGCCGAAGGGCGATCGTGTGCGAACGGCCGATTGGTCTGGGGTTGTGTAAATGTGCACTATAGCAGGCAATCTGCTTGTGTAGTTTCTTATGGCGGACGGCAAACGGAGTGTGCCTGCTAC
>JBGSIY010000710.1:0-2406 GCA_041742275.1 Pirellulaceae bacterium
GGTCCACCAACTGTATCAACCTCGGAACCATCAATGAGGTCAACAACCGCCTTTCGCGAATCATCGAATTCATAACCCGCACCGAAAGCTAATACACCAATCAACGAAAGGGAAATAACCATGAGCAAGACGATCAACGAATGGATCGAACGCCTCGAAGCCCGCTGCGGCCAATAGGGAGGCGACACCGAAGTCCCACTAATGACGCAATAAAACTATCCATTCGAATTTCATAACGGAGCGCCGGAACAGATCAATCGCGTTGTTTCTGAGGATGCCAATAACGTAAAATCAAAAACCAGTCATTGGGAATGAGTCTCTGACATAGGCTGCAAAATTTTATGTTTGTGAAATTTGAGCCGTCAGTTTCAATGTCTCGTGTTCTATTTTTAGCGCGCTTTTTCGACTGAAATTCACTAAATTTGCTATCGATCAAGTCATTGTTTTCGTTTGATTTCGGCAAAATGTTTGGTTTGTTAGGGGGCGGCGATGGGCGGTTAAATTCGATCTTTAACAAGTCGCCCGGATTAAACAGGCCCGAAGGTGAAACAAGCGACCGAGCAATTGAAGCGACTCGAAAATTGAATTCACTGTAAAAAATGATTGTCGCAAATTATTTAGCGAGGCATTCGTTTTTCAGACGCAACAATCGCAAACCAACTAAAACCCAATTAAGACGTTTTCGTATTCAACGTTTCTATTTTTTGATGGGATTCAATGAAAAAAAATTAGCTGCAAGCAAAGCCTATTTCGGACGAACGAGCTTAACTTGAGGATTGTCAATTAATACAAGGTAACCCGGTGTAATTCCGCGTGTTCCGGAAATATGACGTTCATTTCCAACTGCAATCCAATATCCTGATCCTGCTCTGGGATAATATGATTTTAGAGAATAACCACTGAGAAATTCCTCAATAGATAATTTTCCACGAAGTTCAACCTGCCAGCTTGAGTCGATCCTTTTGGCTTCCGCGGCAGAGAGCTTGTGGTGAATAACGTTGAACGAACCAACAAAACTTTCCGACGAAAGTTGTTTGCCTTGATTTACGTCAAAACTAATTATATATATTCCGTCTTGTGAAGACTCCGATACATTCGACACCGGAAATCTAAGCCGAAGCGTTTTTTTGGGAAGTTCTTTTTCGGCGGACCGACGGATTTCTTTGATTTCGTCTGCGATTTGAACATTGTTTTTGCCGTCTGTATCCAAATGAAGCTGATCGAGAAAACCAAGGTAATTCATGATCACTTGAATATCGTCCTGCTCGTCTGCCTCTTCTAAGTTATCGTCGTCTTTTACGTCGGCATCGCCATCGCCCACGAGACCTGGCGGAAATTCTTCTGAATTGTTCGCTTTATTTTGCTCAATTTCAAAGCTTTCCTTTTTTAATTCTTCGCTCTTTCGTTTCCGCTCATCTTCTAATTCAGGGATTGGCCGAGGTTCTGGCACTGTCGCTGGCGTTTTCGGTGCCATTGTTTTCGGGACCTGATTGTTCATAGAACGTGGCGGCAACTCCCGAGGCCGTGGCGATTGACGTTTTTCACCGTCCGGTTGCTGCTTATTCGTCGGCATTTTATCGCGGCTCGACTGTGTTGAATCCAAACGAGTGCTCTTGCTGGAGTCAGAGGAATTGCCTGCGGTTTCAGAATTCTTGGCGATCTGAGAGACTTGAATCTGGTCTAAATAATTCAAAAAGAACCATCCTACTATAAGGGCACTCACTAAGCCCAACAATGTTCCAATGACAGTAGTCCACGCACTGCTCTTTTTCCGTGAACTTTTCAGGGTTGTCTTTTTCGGCCTAATTTTTACCTGCTGGATCGGAACGCTAGAATTCTTCCCTGATTGAGTTGGGCCACTATCGGTGGGGGGCGTTTTGCGATGTGCAGTCTTGTCATTCGTTTTGGTCGTTCCCGACGGTTCAGATTTTTCCGGTGTCCGAGAATGGGCCCCCGCGTTTTCCTTCGATTGTTGTTTCAAGAACTCGAATGCCTGCGTAATTTGCTCGAACGCCCACTGGTCACCGCCGTGATCTGGATGGTGCTTCGCAGCCTTCTCTCGATAGGCTTTTTTAATTTCGTCGAAGGATGCGGTGGAGGAAACGCCTAAAATTTTGTAGGGATTCACCATGGCCTCGCAGAATGGACTTGGCATGAAATGGGAAGGGAGGGGCCAATGCCCGCAACAATTCCGTCAATCACCACGCGATCGAACGAGCTGTATAGTAAATGCCCGTGCGCTAGATTACAACCCAAAACCCCCTTTGCTCGGACTGCCAATGGAAGGAGGTTTCTAGGAAAAATCCGCCGAAAACGCGAGAAAAGCTGAGTTCCAGACGTTTGAGCCAAATTTAAAATTGGCATTACGCGGATTCAACTCTGCCGGTTTTCACAATCGTCTGAGGC
>JBGSIY010000711.1:0-3348 GCA_041742275.1 Pirellulaceae bacterium
GTCGTCATTATGGGACCGGCGACATATCAGGATCAGGCTCCAGGCACCGTTCAAATTCGCAACGTGAATGAGAATGGATTCGAAGTTCGTTTTGCTCCATGGAATTATTTGCAATCCGGGCATGCGGCGGAAACGGTAGACTATTTGGTAATTGAGTCGGGAATCCACGAACTACCCGACGGAACAAAAGTCATAGCCGGAATTCACAATGAATTAAAGCAAGGCGGCACCAAAGTATGATTTGGAAACAAAGTTTCGAAACCTCCGATCGTGCTGACGCAAGTTGCCTCGGACAACGGAGGTTTGGTGAGTGTTACTCGCTTGGACAACATTATCAAAACGGGATTCTGGTTGGCGTTGCAATACGAAGAGCAAATGAGACGCCGCGTTGAGTCCCAAGATGTGCATTGGTTGGCGCTAATTCCAGATTTGAGTCATCGTGAAGCTTGGAAGTATGAAGCGGCGTTGGGCAAGGGCAGTTCTGCGGGCGGAGAAATGCCGTTTTCAACCAAGTTCACCGAGATGCCACGGTTGTTTGCCGCTGTTCAAACGATGAATGATCGTGACCCAGTCAGCATTCGTGTCACGGATCTGAAATCATCGCACGGTGTCGTGATTCTACAAGAAGAACAGTCCCTCGATCCAGAAACGTCCCATCAGGTCGAATTGATTGGCTGGGTAGCAGCTACGGGAGATTTGTTATTTAGCCATAGCATCAATCGAGTTCAGATTCGCGATTCAACGTTCATTGCTTGGAATTCCTGTCGTTGTCACTCGACTGATCGCGTGCCAATCCAGAATCGTGACGGAGAACGGAATGTACCTGACCGGCAATTCAGAGGTCGACAAACTCGAATGGTTCTCCGTTTTAGACTAACGGTTACTGAGACTCGCACACGTTCATTGAAACAGTATCTTGAGGAGACGCATCGTTTTGTCGCCGAGTCCGAGGGGAGCTCGTTGGCAAGAGAGTTCAAGGTTGGTAGTCATCCGCAGCCGTTTTACTTGAGTTTCAGCGTTACATTTATTTTGTTGACTAACTGTTCGCGAAGCTGTTGTGCATCGCTATGGTTGGGATCGATTTCGAAAATTTGTTTTAATGCTTCGAACGTTTCCGGCCAACGATTTAAATCATTTTGGCATCGCGCTTGATACCACAAAGCGTTTAAACGGGATGTCCCAACGCTAGTTTCATGATTGATCCAAGCTTGAATCCAGCGGTCTGCTATTTGGGCATGTCCGAATTTCATTAACAGCATTGAAAATGTGGCGAGATGACGCGGCGCGACTTCATCGCAGGAAATTTTTTCGGCAGCTGAAGCAAGTTGAGTTTGATATCTTTTCGTTTCATATTCCACTGTGACCGCCAGGGCAGCACTGGTTGCGAATACACCCTTCCAGGCAAAATGGGTTCCTCCATTTAAAAAAGAGGGGCTTTCGGTTGCCTTAAGAAACAAATCGTTTGCTTGGCAAAGATGTTCAATCATTTTGTGGCGTTCCAAATCAGCTGCGTAAGAAGCTTTGATATGGAAACCAGCAAGTAGGTTCGTAAGAGCGGCCTCGGGATGACTTGAAACCAATTGTTCGAGTGACGCAATTGCAGCGGTAGAGTTCTCAAGGTCGTGATTCAAAATCTGTTTTGGTAGACTTTGAAAAAGACTGGCAATTTTGGGAGGAAACCGCCAACCGCGTTTTTTAAGTAGTGGTTGGATGTCGCGTGTAAATGTTTCGCTCAAGTGGACCAGTTTTTGAGAATTGAATTCAGCAAGTCCGCTATCAAATGGCATCTCGTGAGCAACTTGCCAAACAAATTCGTTGAAACGCAACCAACGTTTCAATTCGTCGGGAGACATTGGGACGCCTCGAGTTACTTCATTTGCATGTTCTAGACTTCCGCACGCTGCCAACCTTAATGCGTCTAAAAGCACAAAGTCGTCGTCCTCCGGAAAAAGTTGGCGAGCGGTTTGAAGCTGTCGATTTAAGCTTTCAAATTGTGCCATCGAGAATTGAGCAATCACTAGCATACGGATAGCACGGTGGTGGTGAGCCTCTAGCTGTACCGCTTGGTGAAAATGTTGAATTGCGTCCGTGGAATTCAGTGCAATGATGCCTCGGGCATAGTGTTGATCTGCAACAGAAAGCGGAGTGGATGTCTGAAGTGAACGCTCAACCAAGCTCTCTACATTTTGATGTTTCAAAAAGCCTTCTAACGCCAGATCAGCTTGTAATAAAAAATACTCTGGTGAAGAACAATTGATATCGATTAATTGAAACGCAGAAACGGCATCTTTAAGATTTCGCAGTCCCAAGTGACAGAGGACGAGGCCAATTTGAATTTTTACATCAGGTTTTGAACTTCGCTCCAGTGCGGATTGGAAATGCTGTCTTGCAAGTTCGAACTGTCCACGATTCAAAGCCAGGAGGCCGGCATCGGCCGCTGCATGCGCGTAAAGTTCTTCGGTAATTTTTTCTGCTATCACCGCACGGTCCCGTTGTCCACGAGCAACTCCCAACTGCGTCAATGCACCTGACAAAAACAAACCCATTGCTACCACGACCGTAATAAATAGGGTCGTGATAGGGTTGTTAACGCTCCACTTCAATCCGCGAGTCAATGGGCCAACCGGACTGGCCTTAATCGGACGACCCGCTTGCCAAAGAATAAGATCGGAACGAAGAAACGCGGCGGAAAGATATCTGTCTTCTGGGTTCTTCTCTAGACAACGCAAGATTATGGTTTGAAGATCCCTATTGATTTGGGGATTGATTTTGGATGGCGGCGTGGGTCTAAGATTAATTAAATTGCCAATGACTTCTGTCGTTGATCCTTGAAACGGAAGTTGATGGCAAACCAATTGATATAGGATCACGCCCAAACTGTAGATATCACTCCGAGGGTCTGCTTGGTAGCCTCCACCGGTAGCTTGCTCTGGAGACATGTACAATGGCGTTCCTAAAATATCGCCCTCAAATGTGATTGTCGACAACGTGTCCACCACATGGGCCAAACCGAAATCAATAACCTTCGGTTGACCGTTTTCTATCATAATGTTCGCTGGTTTTAAGTCGCGATGGACGATACCGTTCTCGTGGGCGACGCACAATGCCGCAGCAATTTTTTCGCAAATAGCGACACTTTCGCGCAATAAAAGTTGTCGGGTCGCAATAAGTTGTTCAAGTGTGCCGCCAGCTACAAAACGATAAACGATGTAGTGAATTTCATTGACCATCCCGGTACCATAAACGGGAACAATGTTGTCATGATGAAGTGAAGCGGCGACATGAGCTTCACGCCATATTCGTTGCTTTTGTGCCGAGCCTTCCGTTAAACGACCTTGAAAAACTTTG
>JBGSIY010000712.1:0-1847 GCA_041742275.1 Pirellulaceae bacterium
TTCGCAATACAAGTAAGTGTCCAGTGTCTTGCCAAACAAGATTTCCTGGGTGCGTGTTGCCGTCACGGGACTCGTGCAATGAAATTCCATGGGACGTCCCATGCCATTGACCACCAACGCACCGCCGCAAATCCCCAGTTGGTCGAACTCGGCCGCCGAGATAAACGCGATGGATTGAAGGGCAGGCGCGGAATTCATGGGCATAAAATGTACCGGTTCTCGGGGTGATATGGATTCTGGTTGTTATTGGGTTTGATTCGACGAACGGCGTCGTGAGTAATCGGGATGATGCGATATCGTAACGGCTCGACTTCTGGCGTTTTGCTGGAGAAAACGCCTGGGCTCACCAATTCGGTTGATCACAAACACCGTGCTCTCATGAGCAATCGGAATGGCTCTGTCAATACTTTAAAATTACCTTTGGGCCAGAATTGGCGAACTTTTTCGGTCATGCCGATTACTGCGGTTTCTCTGCATAAAATATGTTAAAAAAATTGCATTCTTCCTCTTGAGACAGGGCTCTAAAGATTGACTGTAGAAAAACAAACGGAGAGAAAAGCAATAACTCGACACATGCTAAAACCGTGTTTATACTTGAAGAATCCAAAACGAAGTTTTCCTCAAACGGAGTGAATGAATGTCGCGTGAACCGCAAGAAATTTCCCCTGTTTTTCGCATAGACGTCAGTGCATCGAATCCAGAAACACCTGTGAGTAAACGACCCAAATCTAACGACAACGAAATCGCCGACTTGCTACGTCAGTTGATTGTAGGGCAAGAACGCCAGAACGAATTATTGGAAGATGTCGCCGAACAGATGAATGCGGCACAACGCCAGCGGGCCAGCGAATTGGGGCAGTGGCGAGACGCCAATCCGGTACTGGCGCGGCGTTGCAGAATCGCGGCGGAAGCCTTGAGCCAAGTGCAGACGGAGTTCCTTGAGAATTTGACGATTGATGTCAAAGACAACTTCGACAATTTGATTGATGGCGATTTTGCGTTGAATGAATTTGTTGATCGCTACGGTCCGCGACTGGCCCATTTGAACGGTGTGTTGCAGGTTCTGTCGCAGCTGAGCAGTGCACCACACCATTAATGGTTTTGAATTAAAGTTGCGGAAGCAATATTTTTTTCCTCCCCGTTTTTCATAAGCGAATCGAGAGGCGGGGGGATTAAAATTCCAAATGAGACGCCTCAGGGACTGAGTTTAAGTCATCTTGCGACCACGTTCACAAGTCAAAAAGTCATTTAACGCATGTTTCCCAAGGGGGGGCCATGCGTTTTGCCTTTTGGTGGCGGTGTTTTTTAAACGTTTTTCTGCCGTTACCTCAAGTACTTCAGTGGGTGGGGAGTCATCAATTGGGGACGGTTGTTCTAGAATATCGCTTGCTCAGTGAGACGATGAACGTTGTTGCCTCGATTTGTTTTCCATTTTGGAAGCGGAAAGTTTTTGAAACATGAAGGGGGAGTTAGTTTGGACGACCACGGAGGATCGGACGCGTTTGCATGGATTTTTACTCGATGGAAATGCTGTCCCCGCCAATCCCGTTGATGGTGTCGTGATTGTTCATGGTTTAGCAGGGAACTTCTATTCTTCTGGACTGCTGTCGTATCTGGCGCGACAATTTTCGGCGTCGGGGTCCCATGTGGTGTTGGGGAATACACGTGGTCATGATTTTTTGAATTTGACCACGCAATCTGGTCGCAGTTTGATGAATGGGGCGGGGGTCGAGAATGTGGGGGATTGCCGCTATGACCTGCCGGCTTGGGTAAATTACTTGCAGCAAAACCGAGGTTGCCAACGGATCGCTTTGGTCGGGCATAGCTTGGGGGCGATCAAATCCATT
>JBGSIY010000713.1:0-2141 GCA_041742275.1 Pirellulaceae bacterium
CGTCAATGTAATTACCATTACCATGGTCGCCATTATTGTAATCGCTGTAGACGTTTAAATACTGCAGACCTTGTCCAGGCCCAGCCTCCCCATCGGCAATGGCGGAAAAACCAGGGCCGCCATTGGGAGCAGGAAACGATCCATATCCATACAGATAGGACCCGCCAGGCGTAAAGACATTGGCAAAGACAAGCCAGCCATCGTCCGCCAGAGCGGAACCAGAACTACTATCTAAGCTTTCGAAGTTTTGCGAATAGCTGACAATGTCAGCTCGCATCGCGGGAGTTGTCAGTGCCATTAGCAGGCCGGTCAACGCCGTGGTCAATAGTGTTTTCATTAGGGTCACCTTTTTCTAAAAAGAACAAATCTATGAAAGCGGTTTCACGACAACGTGCCAAACCGCTATTTTACACAAGTCAACATTTTTTCCCGATCGAATCAGGGGCGTCGGGACGCCACTATTTTTTGAGCGTTTTGAGTTATCAAATAAGAAATAACGTAGTCTGATACCAATGTTCTTTATCTCTTGAAGTTCGAAACTTATAACATTCCCAACCGCGAATTTATCCGCCTGAGGCAACTTAGAACTTACAGAAACGAATTCGAGTATCTATTGTCAACAATTTAATTTTGAACATTTGCGATTTGGAACATTCGCCAAGTTCGTTCGGCTGTTAAAAGACCCATTGGGGGCACAACGCCCATTCCCCAAACGCAATGGACCATGCAGGCAACCAAACGTTTACCTACTGTCCGCGATCGAAATGACCTCGAGTTTGTTCTCATCCCTCATCTATTCTTCTTCCATTTCACACAAAATTTGTTCGATCGGTAAACCTTGAGTTCTCGCTTCATTCGATCACTATCGAATCGAGATAAAACGTGAGCCCCGATCCCTGCGCTTCGAAAACCCAAAAAAATGGTGTTTTGATTCTCGTCACATTTTCACCTTCGAGATCGATTTCGAACTGTTGCCATTCGGCACTGAGCTGAATTTCCTGTTCCTTTTTTGTTGTGTCAAAGAATGCCTTTTCACGACCGAGCAATCCGATTCCGACCTTAATTTTTTCTTGTCCAATCGCTCCTCGCGCCCAGAAGGTCATTTTTTTCGCACCGGAAAAATTCTTGCCGCCGGGGAGATCTCCCCAATCGTTAATCGGATTTTGCCAGACAACGCCACCCCATCCACTATTGGCTGCGTATTCGCATTTGATGCAAGTCAAACCTGCCTGAGGGCGTTCGGTTGAATCAGTACTGACTTTGATTGAATCTGTGTTCCCCATCCAGCCCGACGGCGCGTAATCAACGTCCTGATCGGCTTCAGCATAAACGGTATAGGGGAGCGGTGTGGGATCGGCGATAACCGAGTCAGCGCCCGTGACACGTATCGGAATATTAGCAGTTGCGGCGGCTTTGTTGCCATCATCGACCTCCACATACAGACGATATAGGCCTGATTTCGTCGGCAGTTTTATTTTTGCGCCTGAGGCATCTGCCTGAACAATATTCTCGTCATAGCTGGGTGGAGTGGCTTGAAAGTCTCCGCCGGTAATGTAGGACTCCGCTTCGCCAAGTAAGGTCCACTTGGCATTCAACGCCGCACCTTCTGGATCGTCCGCATCCAGAACGACCTCAACGTCCTCCCCTGGAGCGACATCGTTTTTGCCGACGAGAGTCAATTCTCGGATAGTCGGACAAAGGTTACTGTGCGGACGTCCCGACCAAGCTTGGGCCATGGCATCCACAACGTTGGTTTTGAAACGATTGGGTAACAACATTCCAAACCAAGTCGCCGTTCCCTCTTGTTTGTTGCCCCATAAAAAAACATAAGAACCAAGGCACAATTCTTTATCAGCCCTGATACTTTGATAGGACTTCAAATACATTTCGGTTTTTGCCGTGCTGGTAGGTTCGACGATTGCGTCAATATTGTTTTTAGGGACTTCCCATGTTCCCACAGGCCCGAACTCAGTAACAACATAAGGCTTGGTGCCGCCTGCCCGACGATAACGCTCCCCCAGCGTGGCACATCCGCCGTAAGAGTTAATTCCAACAATATCAAGACTTGGGCAATAGCGATGAATTGCCGCGACTTTGGCCTCCGTGATCTCGGCGACGACGGTCATCGTCGGGTGATAGGG
>JBGSIY010000714.1:0-3765 GCA_041742275.1 Pirellulaceae bacterium
TGGGGCGTGTTGTTGGAGGCGAGTTGCCTGGGCCCTTTTTGATCGGGATTATTTGGGAAAAAAGGCGTGGCTGGAAAATTTCGAGGCCACTGCACCCACAGACTGTCCAGCGGAAAGATTGTCTTTTTTTCGGGTCTTCTCGGATTGACTTGACAGATACCTTAATTTGGCGTATCGTATATCGACGATAAGCAATTTGATAATATCCAGGACGCAATTCAACGGAGGGTATTTATGGGAAAGACGAAGGTGGCGAGTTCGAAATCGAGTTGTGAGCCGGAAAAATTGGCTCTGCCTGATGTCAGCTGGGCCGACGATTTGGCCAAGTTGACTTGGGCGCTGGCCCATCCGGCTCGGGTGCGGATCGTCCGTTTACTTCTGGATCGAACTTCGTGTGTGTGCGGAGAGATTGTGGACGAAATGCCGTTGGCCCAGTCCACCGTCTCGCAACATCTGAAGATCTTGAAAGAAACGGGATTGGTCCAGGGCGAAATTGACGGGCCCCGCGTTTGTTATTGCATTAATCAAAAAGCGTTTCAAACGCTCAAAAAACTGATCGCTGATTTGTAATTGGGTTGCCAGTGGCGGCAATGCTGCTGTGCTGACCTAAAGGTTTAAGATCGGGAGTCAACGAAATAATGCGTTCCGCGATATTGGCATTCCTATCACATGTGTAGATCTAGAGAACGTTTTTTTAAGATGGTTGATCGTAATTCGCCGATGCGCGATATATTTAATTGGGAGAAAAAGAGATGGACAACAAGCAGATTGTGGATGAAGTTCGCGACCAATATGCAGCGGTCGCCAAAAGTGGCCTGACCAATGAATCGGCAGCCATTCGTTCGGTCGCAACCGCGTTTGGTTACTCAGAGGAAGAGTTGCAACAACTGCCCCACGAGGCCAATATGGGACTTTCCTGTGGCAACCCATTGGCGCTGGCGGGCGTGCTGCCCGGAGAAGTCGTTTTGGATTTAGGGTGTGGCGGAGGAATGGATGTGTTTCTCGCGGCGCAACGTGTGGGCCCAACGGGCAAAGCGATTGGAGTGGACATGACGTCTGAAATGTTGGAGCGAGCCCGCGCCGCACAGCAGAGAATGGGTATGACCAACGTGGACTTCCACCAGTCGACTATCGACCAATTGCCGATCGCTGATCAGTCCGTGGATGTGATCATTAGCAATTGTGTGATCAATCTGGTTCCGGACAAACTCGCGGTGATGCGCGAGATCTGGCGAGTGCTCAAGCCGGGAGGCCGCGTGGCCATCAGCGATATCGCGTTGCGACAAACGCTGCCGGCGAATATCAAAGAGAGTATGGAAGCGTATGTGGGTTGCATTTCCGGGGCCGTGATGATTGACGAGTACCGTGAATTGCTGCAACAAGCAGGATTTGGGCTGGTCACGGTAACCGACAGCGGTGCCGATTTGAACGCCTACGCTTTGGTTGGAGGCGGTGGTTGCTGCGGCGGAATTTGTGGTTCCCCAAGTATGGCGGGCGAGGGAAGTTCTGTGCATGATGGCATCACGTCGATCATGCAAACCTTCGATGCCAACGCCTATGCGGCAAGCGTCAAAGTCCATGCCATCAAAGGTGCCGCCCAATCTTCGACCCCCTCAGCTTCCAACGGATCGCAACTGCCGGTTGCTAATTTTAATAGTTCACTTTCACAGGAGAAGAAGATGACGACGTTTCAAATTTATGACAAACCCATGTGTTGCTCAACGGGAGTTTGCGGCCCTGAGGTCGATCCTGTATTGCCACGATTCGCCGCGGATTTGGATTGGCTGAAGCAGCAGGGTTACCAGGTCGACCGATTCAATCTGGCTCAGCAGCCAACGGCTTTTATTGAGAACAAAGTCATTCATCAATTGTTGGGGTCGGCAGGAACTGATTGCCTGCCGGTGATTGTGGTCGACGGTCAAATTGTGAGTCAGAAAGCCTATCCTTCACGAGATCAACTCGCTGCTTGGGCGCTGGGCAAACCATCGGGCTCGACACTCCCAGTCAGTTCATCGTCGGGTGGTTGTTGTGGTTCCAGCGGTTGCTGCTAATGAGCAGGTCGAAGACAAAATCGTTTGTACCGCTGGGTTGTGGAAAAACTCAAAGATTTACGACGGCATGTTTGTATTTTTGTTGAATTGATCGGGAGGGTATTCATGGAGTTTTTAGAAAAGCCGACACGAAATCTGTTTTTTACAGGGAAGGGAGGTGTCGGCAAAACAGCGGTGGCATGTGCGACAGCCGTTTATTTAGCCGATCGAGGAAAAAAGGTTTTATTGGTGTCGACCGATCCGGCCTCCAATCTTGATGAAGTTCTCGGCATACCGCTCGGCAATCATCCGACACAAGTCCCTGCTCTTGATAAACTCTGGGCGATGAATTTGGATCCAGAAGCATCGGCTGCCGAATACCGAGAGAAAATGGTGGGACCCTATCGGGGGTTATTGCCTGACGCCGCGGTCGCCAGCATGGAAGAACAGTTTTCTGGTTCGTGTACATTGGAAATCGCAGCCTTCGATGAGTTCTCGCGACTGTTGGGCGACGCCTCGGCGACGGCGGAGTTTGATCATGTGATTTTTGACACGGCGCCAACGGGGCACACATTGCGGTTATTGACGCTGCCTTCTGCTTGGGCTGGATTCATGGATGAGAACACCACAGGCACCAGTTGCCTGGGCCCCTTGGCGGGCCTTCAAGCTCAGCAAAAATTATACCAAGAGACCGTACTGGCCCTCAGTGATCCCGCGGTAACAACGTTGGTCCTCGTGGCCCGAGCCGAAGGGACGGCGTTACGCGAAGCCGCCCGGACCAGCGGTGAACTTGACGTATTGGGCGTGAATAATCAGCACATTGTCATCAATGGTCTGTTCACCGCGACCGATACGCACGATCCCTATGCAGTGGCCCTTGAGCAGCGTGGACAAACGGCTCTCGATGCGATGCCTGACACATTAAAAGACTTTCCGCGAACGACAATCAGTCTGAGTCCCGGCGGGATCTTGGGATTGGATTCACTGCGTCGTATGTTTGATCCGCAGCTGAGCGTGTCCCTCAACGAGGTCGCAGAATTCAGCCAGTCGGCAGAAGTGATACCTCTTATTGGGGAGTTGATCGATGACTTAATAGCACATGGTCATGGTGTGATCTTGGCGATGGGCAAAGGGGGAGTTGGAAAAACAACGGTGGCTGCGGCGGTGGCATTGGCGATTGCCGAGCGTGGTTTTTCTGTACATCTTTCCACCACGGACCCAGCGGCTCACATCTCTGCGGCAATGGGGAGTGAAGCGTTAGCGAATTTATCGGTCAGCCGTATTGATCCGGCGGTAGAGACAAAAAAATATTCGGATGAAGTCATGCATCGGGCGGGGGCTGGGTTGGACGCTCAAGGGAAACTTTTGCTCGAGGAAGATTTGCGTTCGCCCTGCACGGAAGAAATTGCTGTTTTTCGGGCATTTGCGAACGCTGTGGCTGAAGGAGAAAAGGGGTTTGTGGTATTGGATACGGCGCCGACGGGACACACTGTTTTACTGCTTGATTCCGCTTTGGCCTATCATCGCGAGGTAACCCGGCAAACGAATGAAATGCCGGAATCGGTCGAGCAATTGTTGCCTCGATTACGCGATCCGCAATTCACGCGCGTCCTGATCGTGACCTTGCCCGAAGCAACCCCAGTGCATGAGGCGGCGGCGCTACAACGCGATTTGCGCCGTGCTGAAATTGAGCCCTATGCTTGGGTTATTAATCAATCCATGAGTCCCCTAGAAG
>JBGSIY010000715.1:0-1520 GCA_041742275.1 Pirellulaceae bacterium
CAGTGGCTGGCTTTATCGCCGGAGCGGCTGCCCCTCCCGGTAAACGCATGGGCCACGCCGGCGCCATTATTAGTGGCGGCAAAGGCACCGCGGCCGAGAAACAAGCGGCGATGCGCGAGGCCGGAATCGAAGTCGCCATGAGCCCCGCCGACATGGGCGCTGCGATGGTACGAGCAATTGCAAACCACAAAAAATAAAGTGGCGATGGCCGGGTGTTTGGCTACCGTCGTATCTCGCGATCGGATGCCAATCATCGATCTACGGGCAGAGATGTGCGTTCATGGCTTCAGCATGTTGACGCGGCGGAGACGATCGTGATTGCGTTCCGTGCGGGGGGTGTGTTCCGTGCGGGGCTGGCAATCATCGCTAAAAAATCTCCTGGAATTGACGTGCGGTGAACCGGTGCGAAATCGATCTAGCGTCCAGCGGGCCGTTTAAAGCCAAAAAATGTCTGGTATACGAGGCGTTTTTTGGCTGGTGGGGGTGTTGTTCGGTGGTGGGACAATGATAATGGAGAGCCGTGATAACCGAAATCGGTTGCCGTTTGGTTTGTGGAAACCTAAACGGCGTGTTCAAATATTTAATTCTTCAACTGTTAGTTGTTTCTGAGGATTGCGTGATGTCGAGACAAATGTACCCACTGCGTTACTTGGCCAGCCTATTGATTGCCTGCCTTACGTGTACTTGCTTGTTTGTGGGGTGTGAGCAACCTAGCGTGAAGGACGTGGGTGCCATCGATCCGGCCAAGAAAACGATTTTTGTGGATTCCTATCCTTTGTCGTTTATGGTTCGGAATGTTTGCGGCGACAAGTTCAACATCGTATTCCCTGTGCCAGAGGGAACCAATCCGGCCGATTGGAAACCTACGGCCGACGAATTGGCAGAATTTCAAAAGGCCGATTTGATTCTTTTGAATGGCGCGGGGTTATCGCATTGGGTTCAATCGGCGAGCTTGCCCGAGGCCAAGACTGTCGATACTTCCGCTGTTTATCATAGTGAATTGATTTCAGTCGAAGGGATGACCCATTCACATGGACCCGGCGGAGAGCATACCCATGGTGAGCTCGCACCGATGACTTGGCTCGATCTGATGCTGGCCCGCCAGCAACTCAAGGCGGTAGTGGACGAAGTCAGCAAGTTGGATCCAGAGCAAGCCGACTTCTTCTTTAACAAAGGGGAATCGTTGGTTCACCAGATTGACAACTACCATCAGGCATTGGAGTCAGTCACATCGAAGTTCGGTGACCGAGTGATCATCGCCTCTCATCCTGTCTATCAGTACTTGGCCAAGCGTTACAAATTAAAGATCGAGTCGTTGCATTGGGAATCCGGTGATTCCCCAACGGCCGAACAAATTGAAGAACTAAAAAAATTGCAGGCGTCATCCGGTGCCAAATTCATGATTTGGGAAGAAGAGCCTTCGGCCGATGCCAAGGCGGCTGCAGAAGCCGCCGGTTTGACCTCACTTGTGCTCGCAACAGGCGCGGCGCAACCTGCCGAGGGTGACTGGCTGGATTTGC
>JBGSIY010000716.1:0-1681 GCA_041742275.1 Pirellulaceae bacterium
AGGCAATTCATACTGATAGTTGCCTTGGCCGTAAACTTCGACTTCACGAATGGAACGAATGTACCGTTGGTGCATCCGATCGTTGGCGGCCGACGTGCTGCGATAGGTTTCCTGATGAATACGGCTAATCTCGGCTTGGGATTCTCTGATGATTTGTGAGCGTTCGAGATAGCCCTGAGTGGCAATGCGGTTCATTTGAGCCAAATGGTCATGTTTCATTTGAGTCCATTCGGGGACTTCCCGAACACTCTCGGCGATGGCTGTCAACTTCGACATTTGGCTTTCCAGTTTGCCGGCGGGACCCGAGAAATTCCAGTCGACAACAATATCCCAATCGATCAATCGGCCGATATCGGAATCCGTATAAATGCTGAAAACGCCAAAGATCTGGAGGGATTCTTTGGCGACACCGGCTTGTTTGTATTCTGTACGCAGGCCCCAAGCCGCTGCATCGCAACTTTGCTGAAAATTGAAAATTGAAAATTGGTCATTGTTTTGTTGCAACTGCCGTTTCAGGGGGGCCTGTTGGCGTCGCAAGACATCGGTCAATTCTGGAATTTCAAACACGTCACGCACTTGAACGTCGGTGATGTCATCGCCCCAAGTTGGCGCTACTTTATCGGCGAAGAATCGTTTCCATTCGGTTTTGTTTTCCGGTCGGTAGACAACCATGCGCCCTGACTTGGCCTCAAATTCGGGCAATCGATAGTATCCGTGTTGCACTGCCCAGGGACTTAAACGACAGTCGCTGGCGTTGAGCACGGGACCGATCTTGATTTCCATTCCGTCTGGAGATTTGAGAGCGATTTTTTGGCTGGGCACGGTGTTGAAGTATTTAGGGTTCGCCCAAAAAGCTTTCCCCTCGACTTGCCAATCATCCGGCGCCAGCACGGTATGGGAGGGGACGGGACCACCCGATCCCTGATCGTAAAAAATATGTTGTTTCAGGATCAGGTTTTCCTCCTGCGCCATGGAGGCGATTCCCATGAGAAAGTTAAATACGATCGTGGTTACCATCCATCGAGGTGAATTATCAGCAAAATACATCGGACGACCATTGTTAAAAGAAAGGGCCTTGTTTTTGGTCCTGAGGACAGCGAGTTTTTCCTCTACAAGCGGCGACCGTTTGTGTGACACTGTTTTTCTGAAAAAAATGAATTTAAAAAAATATCCATTTTTTTCGTTTGGCTGTCACGATCTTTCGCGTGGGTTGTATGGCTGGTGAGTTCGCAACGATTAACACCACAATCCCAGAAGAGTGAATCATGTCCCTATCAGCCTTAAATTGCACTTCCTGCGGCGTTTCCAATATCAATTCGGCCCGTTTTTGCGGGAATTGTGGCCAGGCACTCGCTGGCAGCTTTCCCAATACCCATGGCCAATCGGACGCTGCACCGGCCCGACCGGGCACCCCTGGCTACGTAGAAACGAGTAAAACCGCTGGAAAAGCTGCTGTCGGTAACAATTCGAACTGGCAGGAAATGGCCGGCTTAATATGTGGAGTGATTTCGATTCTTCTGTGCGGGGTCTTCGCTGCGTTTCCAGGGCTGTTTTTCAGTTGGACCGCGATCGCTAACGCAAAAGCCGCCGGTCAAAGCACACGGTTAGGAACGATAGGCATCATTCTAAATTGCATCGGTGTTGTCACAACGATCATTGCCGTGATCTTTCTCATCATGCT
>JBGSIY010000717.1:0-2657 GCA_041742275.1 Pirellulaceae bacterium
GGCGGAGTTGAATTCGATCACCAACAACCCCGATCGGCTGGCGGAGATTCGCAGTCGCTTGAGCGATATCTCCTGGTGGATGCGATTGCTGAGTCAACACGTTGGACAACGAGCCAATAAAGAGGACAACGAAGTCGGGAAGTTTTGGCAGGCCAGATATCGGGCCGTGCGGTTGCTGGATGAAGCGGCCGTCCTGGCGTGTGCAGCCTATGTCGACTTGAATCCAATCCGGGCCGCGATGGCCGAAACGCTGGAAGGGAGTGAGTTCACTTCGGTGAAAAAACGGATCGAAGCGATGTGCGCGGAGGTTGCCGAGAACCAGGCTGTCGATGGGCTTGATGCTGCAAAGTGCGGAGACGGGACCAACGCGAAACCTCGTGACGTGCCGGCCGATGGCTACTTGGCTCGGTTGCCAATTGATGAACGGAACGATCCGATTGGGCCTTGTTGTCATGAGAGTGGCCAGAGAGCGAGCGACAAGGGGTTCTTGCCGATAACGGTGGCGGCCTATGTGGAACTACTGGACTGGACGGCGCGGCAATTGCGAGCGGACAAGGCGGGTGCGAGCCCCTCTGGGCTGGCTCCGGTATTTGAACGGTTGGGGATCAGCGGCGAGGTATGGTGTGGGCTAGTCAAAGATTTTGGAAAGTTGTTCTATGCGGTGGCTGGTCGACCTCAGGAAGTGGACGCTCATCGTTCGCGTGATGGCCAACGCCGTTACAAAACGAAACGCCAAACCCGGGAATTGCTGGCCGTTTGAACGAGCGGGTAAGTTTGCCTTGTCGCCATAGAGTGGGCTGATTCCAGGTCGGGTTTTTTAATCTATTGAAATCTCCGCGGTTAAGTTCTACGTCGCGGAGTTTCTACCACTTGTGGAGCTTTATTACTTGAGTAGTACTGTGCAATTTTCTCACGGCTTTTTAAACCTAGCGTTGTGGAGACATTCCCCAAGATCGTATCGGCTCGAGTCAGCCCTCCTCGGAACATGATTGGCCCCGCGTCCGGCATTGGTTTCGAAGGCGATCAGATTGAGAAGGATTAAGAATAAGCGGGTGACGCTTTTAGCCGACCTCTTTCTCCCCCGCCGCATTTTCAAGGGGCATGTTGAGGGGACAAGTTCCGAGCCTTCATTTTGAGCCTATCGTTCCCCCCCTCCCACCAACCGAAGCGTTCGCGCAAGTCACCATTTCGTTCGTCCCTAGTTCACGCCGGCACTGCGCCCCCGGAGTCGTTTCTGCCCAAGTGTCCGATCATCACGCCGCAAGTGTCCAAGCATCACGCCGCAAGTAGGTCACCGTTTTTCACCCTTCAGTGAACCTCAAGGTCATAACGATTTTAATCGGCAAGACACACCAGCGCTATCCCAATATCCGCCAATCAATAATTATCCGCCAATCAATAATATGGTGTGTCCCCGTATTCGTGGTGTGTCCCCGTATTCGCCGTTTTTGGTGTGTCCCCGTATTCGCCTTTGCGTATTCGCCGTTTCCGTATTCGCCTTGTCTTCGATCACAACATCTTGATCGCCCACCCAGGCACCCTTGATGTTCTTCAATGTTTTGCCTGCTCGTTTGATCCCAGATTTGATTGCGTGTTCAAAAAGTCTTGGGGGACGACGCTTTAATCTCTACAACTTTGGCAATCGACATGCTTTGATTCCTTTTCGTTTCTGGGTCTTGAAAAGATCAAATGTAATGGATTGCCAGGCTGATGACGAGTCAGTGAAACGCAAGACGCAGAGGCTTATATGGCAGGTTCCAGTGGGTAGACGAAGCCTCTCAGGGTACGACAGAGGGTGAAAATTTAGGGATTTCGAGCGATCTAATTTCAGTTTTTTACGTTTTCTTGAGGCCACGGATTGGGCTCCGGCAGGACAGGTGGCCATTCCTAAGCAACCAAACGAACGCGGCAAACGACCGTTTTTGCCAAAATCGCGCCTTTGTTATGTTCAAATTGTGCCGAGTGGGGACGAATCAGGCCGAAACACCAGTTTTCAATGGCCCACCTACGATTGGCGTTTGATGAAAGGCGAATAAGACGTAAAATAGTAGTTTAATTAGGATTAAAAATTACATCGCTAAACTCTTTGTGCCAAATTGAAATGAATAAGCCGCAATTGAACGAGGCCGAACAAAACAATATCGAGAACATCCATATTCATTCGTCGGAATACTTGTATGAGGACTCGGCCGCGGATGCCAAGTTGCCGCGAGTGCCCCGACCCAAAATGGTCGATGGCAATAGTCGCATTCTATGGGAATATGTAATTCCGGTTGTCGTGTTTCATTTGATGATCCCCTTCGCATTTATGCCTTACTTTTTCTCTTGGTGGGGCGTGGCTTTCTTGTTTGTCGGCAATTACATTTTCACCTCGATGGGAATTGGTGCGGGCTACCATCGCTTGTTGACTCACCGAGGTTTCAAATGTCCCAAGTGGTTTGAACACTTCTTGGCCTTGCTGGGCGTTTGTAGTTTTCAAGATTCACCCGCCCGATGGGCACTCGTACATCGCGTCCACCATCAACATTCGGATCACCAACCCGATCCTCACACTCCCAAGGTCAGTGGGTATTGGGCGCATGTGGGCTGGCTATTTGTGGAGAACCGCGAATTATCGACCTTCGCCGCCTACGACCGGTATGCTCGGGATTTAATTC
>JBGSIY010000718.1:0-1987 GCA_041742275.1 Pirellulaceae bacterium
TCGATCAACAATTTCCCATTGTCAACGGAGAGCCAAGCCCATCCGCTGCCAAAGCGTTTCGCTCCGGCGTCTTTGAATTGTTCTTGGAATTTTTCAAAGCTTCCAAAAGTACTATCGATGGCTGCCGCCAAATCGCCCGTCGGCGTTCCGCCGCCGTTGGGACCCATGATTGTCCAAAATAAAGAATGATTGGCATGGCCGCCACCATTGTTGCGGACGGTTCCTCGAATGTTTTCGGGAACGTCATTGAGTCGCGAAATCAAATCCTCCACCGTCAGACTATCAAACTCGGTCCCTGCAATCGCAGCGTTAACGTTGTTGATATAGGCTTGGTGGTGTTTGCCGTGATGGATTTCCATCGTTCGGGCGTCAATATGGGGTTCCAAAGCGTCGAACGCATAGGTCAGCTTGGGTAACGTAAAAGCCATTGTTTTCCTCTAATACTTATCTTAACAGTAATCGAAATATCGGGTCCACCTCAGACCTCGAACATAACCCATTAATGGGAGATTCGCAATTGTACGGAGGAAATGTGTTCGTGCGGGGAGAGAAAATAAAGTTAAGCTAAAACAAGCATTTCCGCTTTTTTGGAAATTGTATCAACCGGAAAAACGCTGAAAAATTCAGTATGTGTTGACCTGTCTCAACACTGAGTAGAGAGACAATAGAAGGCCCAGTTTCTGCGACACGTTGTATTTTGAACGTTCGCGAGTGCTTCCAGATGGCCAGCTTCGGGAGGCATCTCACTGACGGCCGGGACGGGATGCGGGGCAATGCGAGCACAGCAATTAGACAAGTCGGGCCTGCCTGATTGAACGATATGATTGCCCATCGATGGCAGGGGTGGACATCGCTAACAGACGTGACCAAGTCAATTTGGTGCCGCCAAAAAAAACTGCCGCGTCGATGACGCGGCAGTCGCAAAAAAGATTGGGTGTCAAGTTTGATTGCGGTCTCATTTCAAGTGATGAGATGGCACCGCATCTCGAAGTGAGATGGCCTAATCGTTTGAGTTCGACTCAGCTCCCTTTTTCTTTTCAAGTTGTTCGCCGATGAACTCGGACAGACCGGCACCGCGCAGTTGGCGGGCGGTGGCCAAGATTTTTCCCGAGTCGCCATCGATCAGCAGGACGAAGGGGATACCGCTTACATCGTGTTGATGAGCAATTTCGATATCCCAGCCTTTTCCCTCGTAGATTTGTGGCCATTCAATTTCGTGTTCGGTCAAAAACTCGCTGATCTTTTCAGTCATTTCGGGAGAGTCGAGTGAGACCCCCAGAATCTCAAAGCCTTGATCGTGCCAATTGGTATAGGCTTCCTTCATGTGGGGGATTTCACCGATGCAGGGTCCGCACCAAGTGGCCCACAGGTCAAGCATGACGATTTTTCCAGCGTAATGTTTAGGGAATTGAATTTTTTCGCCTTGCATGGTCTCAGCAGAAAACTCTAAAGCGTTTTGTCCGATTTCAAGGTTGGGAGGGAGCTGCATCATCGGCAACTCAGTCGTCGCCTTGGCGAGAGTCAGCTTGCCATCGTTTAAGCTGAATTTGTAGGTCGTGCCTGTAAAATTAAAATCGCTACCAATGGCAACCATTTCAAAATTGCGGCTGACTTTTCCGTTGCCATCGCGATCGATTGGCAATGGTTGTCCATCACGCAAGGCCCCAGCAGTAAACGTTGAGAATTGAGCGTCATCCAAAGAGAATGTGAACTCGTAACCAAAATCAGGATAGTACAAAATGGTGTTGGCGAGTGCCGCTCTGCGCGGGTCAGTCGGGTCGAAACGATAGAGGTTAATCACACCGACTTGATCATTTCCCAATTCGATTTTGGCCGAACCGTTGAACATTTTGAACTCACCCTGTTCTTCAGACGTCCATTCGGTCGCGGGATCGTTGGTCAGATCGCCATCACCATTGGCGTCGATAAACTGTTTCGCTTCGCCTTCTTCGGGTTCATATAAAATAAACGACACCGTTTTGTCCCC
>JBGSIY010000719.1:0-5854 GCA_041742275.1 Pirellulaceae bacterium
CCCAACATATTTCCGTGTTCGATAATCGCGACCCGATCGCACATTTCCGCCAATTCCGTGAGAATATGACTGCTAATCAAAATCGACTTCCCCTCGGCCGCCAGTGAGCCGATCATCTCTTTCAGTTCAATCCGTGCACGTGGGTCCAGGCCAGCGGCGGGCTCGTCCAATATTAAAACCGACGGATTGTGGATTAGACTCCGCCCCAAACACAGCCTCTGTTTCATCCCTTTGCTCAAACCCGTTGTGGGCTTGTCTGCCATGACATGCATATGGGTGAAGTCCAAGACCCTTCGCACCGATTCGATCCGCGCCCTTCCAACCAACCCATAAGCGCGTGCAAAAAAATCTAGGTATTCAATGCAAGTGACATGCGGATAACCACCGTAGGTATCGGGCATAAAACCCAACCGACCGCGAACGCGATCGGGGTCATTCAAAACAGAAAACCCATCAACAAACGCGTCTCCCCAATCGGGTTCATCGAGTGTGGACAGAATTCTCATGGTCGATGTTTTTCCGGCACCATTGGGGCCAATGAACCCGACGACCTCTCCCTGACGGACATCAAAACTCAATTGATTGACGGCGCAGGTATCCCCGAACCAACGACAAATCCCCTCGATGCTGATCGATGTCGGGATCGAACTAATGTGGAAATTACCATTGACCATGAATGATGTGCATTTGATAAAGGGTGGTTGCCTCCGGTTTCAACTCCGGCGTAAAAGCAGGTTGCCGCGTTACGATCCAGTATTCACCATCTCGAAACGGAGCATCAGTTTGGGGACTCAGGAAATTCTTGTCCATCTTGAGTAGGTCCTCCCCGACTTTCCCCCAAAAACGCAGTTCGTTGGAGGGCGAGTAAAGGCGATCCTTCATCGTTGCCTCTTGAGAGAGCCCGTTTGCCTTCAATGCTTCTTCATATAGCGTAGTGAATCGATCGTTTAATTTAGCCAAGGTAATTTCCCGGAAAGCCGTGGGTGTCGAATCGGGGACTTGTTCGGCTATCAGATACCGACCCTTCACATGGGCCACAATGAATTCCAGAGGCGCTCCCAACGAATGGCTCACCACAATTTTTGATGGGTCCAATTCCCCGACTCGCGACGACTCGGGAACAATCGAAACGGTTTTCGCGGTCTCTTGGATTCCTCGGGTCATCACTTGATGCTGCGTTCGTGTCCTGATTTTGCCTCCGGAGATGCGATTGAGTTCTTCATCATGGTAAGTCCGAAAACGAGTATTTTTCCGCGAATCACTGCGTGAGATCAGTTGAAACCGTGAGTCTGATTCGTAAAAAAGAGGACTGGAACCCGAGTACACGGCGTATTGTGATTGAGTAACCACGATTCCGTTGCGGCTGTCCAAATGACTCGACGAGAGAACGTGCATTCGGACATGCAATCCATCAACCAAGAGTCCATAGATGACCAAACCCAACGTCGAGACCAGCGACAAAAGAGGAACAATTGCGAGTAAAAAGTGAACGCGGTGATACCGATTCAACACAATAAAACAAACAGGACCAACAACAAACGAAAACAAACAAACCAACCCCAAAAACAAAGCTCTGGGAGCCTCACCCACGCCCGCAATTTCAAATTTCTTAAGTTCTTTCCCCTCGAAGTCATGACGCAAGGAAGCATCCCAACTTCGCTTATCACGTTGCACCTCCCCAAGGGCAATCAGTGCGAGCCAATCATTCTGTTGAAATTGGGTTAAATCAGTAGGAACTGCCAACACGCGCCCGTTCATTAAATCCGACCAAATCACTTTGGTTGCGCCCAGTTGCTCGGCGATGGGTTCCAAGGGATCCAAGCGATGCCCCCACCCCACAACTGTTTGCCTACGAGCGATAGCCAACAAATTCTCTTGGGTAAAACTAGCGATTCGCGATAGAATCTTTGCCTGTTCGGTCCGCGAGAGCGTAGCTAAATTTGTTCCCGTTCTAAAAAGCTCGTGTTTGGCATCCAGAAACCGCGACATTTCATTAACAACGCCATTTACCGGATTGTCCTGAGGAAGAAGCCAAATCGCCGGCGACTGCGAATCTTGAACACGAGCCGTACCGCTGAACAGTCGAGGAAAAATCTGATTGACCTTAGAAAAATCATCTCCACAATCCGTGACCACCAGTCTGCCACCGAAATACAGCCAATCCCTGATTGCATTTAGCTTTCGAGGATAGTCTTTGGCCAAAACAGCCAAATCCTCCACCGATAGAAACAGATAGTCGACCATGGTCCAAGCCTGCCAATTGTCGGGCAAATTATTCAACGGCGACAACTCGAGTCCGCGTTGGGTATGAAACACGAGTAAATCAGGGCTCATGCCTCTTCTCGCAAGAGGTAGTGTTCGTTCGGCGTTTTCCAGTGTGTCCAGCTTCAACCGAGAAGATTCTTCGAATAAAAGGTGCTGACTCACTTGAACCCCAGGAGGTACAACACCGTCGACGATCTGAAACCCAGGCTGTGTCCTGTGACGTAAGTTTGTCGAGCCCTGCATGTGTCTGGCGAAGCCGATTCGGGAATCGTCTAGCACCCCTTCACCTGTGAAGACCATACTCAACACGTCGTGCGTAAATTTAGGCGAGAACTCGAACAGGCCATTTACTGGATACCACATACGAGCCAGTAATTCCGGGCGGTCCGCACTGCCTTGTGAACCATCGGTGGTTACCAAAAAATCGCCATACGGAATATTTCCACTTATGAGACGACTCATGATCAGGTCGGTCGATCCTGACGACGCGCCAGCAGGGATCGTCAGCGTCGTAGTGGTGTTGGCTTGAATGTACCCAGCCATATCGGGATTGATTCGGTATGTGACGTAATACTTTGTATCGTCACTCACAACAGCGTTGGGTCCCAAACGTCGAACTTCGATTCGCCACGCATAAAAGCCATTCGGTTCCAAAGCGAACGAGCTAATGGTGACTTCCACATCGCGATCTGTCAAAGTAGTGGGCGCACCGCCGGCCACTTGAGCCGTCGCCCTGGCGCCCCCACCACTGATGACCTCCGCCCACACCCAGCATAGGATGACGCAGGCCAATAATTTAAATGGGCGATTCTTTCGCATGGACATACGTGTCAGCCTATGCGAACGGCGATCATTCGGCTGCATACTCATAACCCCTCTCGATGTTCTAGGATCAGGTGCAAATGCCCACTTTCATATTGCCAACCAGACGAATCGCGAATGGTATTCTGCGGAAGATGTCAGGCGAACCTGGTCGCCTCAATATCACTCGCCCCTTCATTCGCACAACGCCGACCATTACCCGCCTCAACCTCTCTCCGAAATTTCAGGGGAAACCACCTCTTCAGAAAGGCTGATGGCGGGGAGATTGGGGGCGGTCGCAACGTTCGGGAGTTGGGCAAGCGGAGTCTTGGCTCGATAACGGTCAAAACGCGAATCAACGCCAATGGCCCAAAAACCGGCTCGCGTCTGAATGACAACCTCTTTCCGCGTAAAAAATTTGCCCATCAAAAAACAGCTCAAATACATGCCAACAGAACAAATGCCAACCAAAGTGAATCCGACCAAAAATATGGCAATGGCTCTGGCATGCAAATTCCCGCGGAACGCAAACGTAGTCACGGCGAAAAAAAGTCCAGCGACGGTAACGACTGCCCAAAGCGTTTTCAGGGACCAATTGGCTTGCATTTCTCGGCTCCAACGACTGTCGATTCGAAAACCTTCCGCCTGTTATAACGGAGTCCAGTCGGCAAGCAAGTATTTTCAGCCTTTATTCCATCTTTTTCCCGAAAGGGATGAGCACCTAAATCTCAGCACTCCGAAGTTGTTTTGGAACCAACAATCGACCGGTGATGAGGAAAGTTCCCGAGGCCTATTGGCTAGACAGACTAGCCATTTCTGGTCAATTTGTAACGATTATATGGGTTAAAATGCGCGAGGCGCAAGATTCTTAACTCGGGTTGTCAAATTAAACCCATTGTTAGGGTTCTATCGCCGATTGACAGATACTGGCGGGTGAACGCATCGTTTTAACGATTTTGTGGTGCTATTGGCCCCGTTTGATTCCAAATTTCACTGAAAAATGGAAAATCGTTGACACAATTTTCTCGACCTAACTATACTGCATTGACGGGAAAAACCTTTCGGGAGGGCCCTGTTGGGCAAGTACCGTTTCAATGGCTCGTAGACGCGAGTCGTGAATAACGAAAATTCGGCAATTTGTAAAAGCTTGCGTTTCTGTCCTGCTTTTCGATGTGACTAAGGAAATCGCCAATGAACTTAATGGGCAAGATTCTGACCTTTTTCATCCTGATCATGAGTATCAGTTTTTTGTTCTTGGCCATTATGGTCGGAGCATCTCACCGAAACTGGAAAGATCAAGCGTTGGAAAACAAACAGAAAGCGACGCTGGCTCAAAAGCTATTGCAGGACGCCAAAGACGCCGCCGGTGAAAAAGACCGTGCACTGCAAAACGAGAAAGTCACTCGTCAACAACAATTGCAACAATTGTTTTCCCAATTGACGATTGAGAAACAAAATCGCGACGCCAAAGAAAAAGAACTGACCGAGCAATTGGTTATCGCTCAAGATCAATTGGAAAGTCTGAAGTCGGCCGAAGCTCGCTTGACTCAACAAGATCGCGAGGTCGAAAGCCTGAAGCAATCCAACAAACAACTGGTTGACGAAATTGCACAAAAACGAACTCAAATCGTCGCATTGACCAATCAATTGAACGAAAATCAAGCTTCGCTAGAAATTCTCGAAGCTCGCGCTCAAGACCTAAGTTCATCTCTGGCCCAATCGGAAAAGGTCATGCGGAAGTTCGGCCTGAACGCCAACTCCTTAGTCGATCATATCCCACCCAAAATTGAAGCGGTGGTGGTTCAAGTTAAAGACGAATTTGTGGTGGTGAAGATTGGTTCCGACGATGGCTTGCGAGAAGGTCACACTCTGGATATCTATCGCGGTAACCGGTTTATTGGCAAAGCGACTGTAAGCAAAACCGACCATGACATGTCGGTATTGCAGGTGATCCCCGGCTACTTGCAAGCCGCCGTAATTGAGGGAGATTATGTCACGACAAAATTCTGATCCCATGGATTTGTTTGACGATGCTGAATCCGACTCGGTCGGCTTTGGAAACGACATGCAGTCGTTTGGTCAAGCGGAATCACAGGCTCAATTCAATGAACTGCCAGCACAACGCCCATTGCAAAAACGGGGCTTTGACATTTACTCGTTCATGTTGATCGTTTCATTTGTAATGCTGACGGTCGCCAGCATCGTCCTATTTATGGACGCCAATAAGTATTAGACTCCGCGATTTTTAGGATCCAACATGTCCGGTAAACCAGTCGATTCGAAAAAGGCAAAATCCAATGTCGGCAAGACATCGGCTGAAGTGCAATTGAAAGACGGAAAAATTGTCCGCCCGGGGGCTTGGGAGGGTTTCAATATCTATACGGCCATGCTGATGGTTTCATTTATCTGTATCGCCGTGGCTATTGCCCTGTTGTTCTTCGAACTGCGCGATTGGAGCAATTTCCCCGTGGGAGCCTTCCCCTGGCGAACCGATGAGGCGACGATTCCTCCGATCGTGGTCAATTAGCTCTTAGTCAGCACAACTGCGTTCAAAAAAAGCCGCTCATTTCAGCGGCTTTTTTCGTGCCCCAACTTGTTCCACATCGGCTGACAATGCCGAGTGAACACCGACGATTTACGTATCCCCAAGACTTGAAATTCGCAGTCCCGTTGGGCTCACTATACGCCTATCCCAAAACGGATCCGGGTCATCAGCCGAAACGCGCCAGCGTCCGGTTCGACCGAATAAACCGCGACACTAGTGCCCCACGGCTGATCGGTTCTGGGG
>JBGSIY010000720.1:0-11293 GCA_041742275.1 Pirellulaceae bacterium
ACGGCCAATTTCCTCGTCGGTCAATTCGCGGGCCAACGAGTTCCCATTGACGCCCGCTTTCTCACAGGCCTCACGTGCAACATGTGGCCCCACTCCATACAAATAAGTCAGCGAGATCAACGCTTTCTTGTCATTTGGAATATCAACACCCAAAATACGTGGCATCTAAGAAATTCTCCCTGGCTTATTGTCTCTATAAGTTGCTATTTTTTTGTTGCTAACATCAATTGATTTGCAAATCGATGATATCCAATCCAACACGTGGATGTTAGCTACTTTTTGTGCTCTAAAATCTGTGAAAACTTGTTGGTCGGGTGGTCTGAAGGAAACGGGCTAACGCCACGTTCAACAACCCACCTGCCCGAACATAATTTCGAACCTAATTTACCTTCAAATCAGTGACCGTTCCATTTCAGTCATCTGTTTCTTGTAGTCCCTATCGGCCTCAGCAGCAACCGGCAACGGAAACCTGCGAGACGACCTACCTCTCAGCCTGAAAACATGGATAGATTCAGCCAGTTTTTGGTTCGAAAACGGGTCGTGAACTGCTTCCGGCACTCTTCTGGCGGTTTCATTCAAAAATGCAACCACGAATTTTGTGCTCGGCAAAAAACGCGAAATTTCCCCAAAACCGCGGGCATTCCCAAAACCGAAAGAGTGCCGGTAAACGGCAGTTCATTCAGTCAAGGATCATGGAAATTCAGTTTCTCGAGACAACCAAGTTGTCTCAGGACACGCAATTAACCCTGACGTTGTTTGTGCCGCGGATTAGTACAAATGATGTAAACCCGGCCTTTTCGACGGACAACTTTGCAATGTTCGCAAATCTTTTTAACGCTGGCGCGGACTTTCATCTTTGAACGCTTTCAATCGACAATTTCAATTTTTCGAAACGGATTAGTATAAGGATCTTGAAGGGGTTTTCACAAGGGCTGATTTAAGCTTTTTTCGGTTAATGCTCGGAGGCAGCATCAGGGTAGTTTTTCTTTAATCCCTCAGAAGGCCAGAAATGAAGAAATGGGCATCGTGTTCAACTTTTCCGGACAGGCAACCGATACCACTTAGGGGCTCTGTAACGCCGGTTTGCACTTGAATTGTAGGGATTTCAGCCGAGATGATGCCAAAAAAATCGTTTTTGAGCGGAATCACGGCGATTTCAGCTGTCTTGGCAGGTGCCATCATCATAAGCCAGACGGGGACTTCAAATTCCCCAAACCCCCCACTTTTCGACTTGACCCCCGCGGAACCATCGGCAACAAATGCCTCGCAGTGGAGCGAAACCGAGATCAGTCAGGCCGATTTAGTTCGTTTAATATTGTCACGGGCTAACAATTTTGAAGAAATTCGCCAGCAAGCGGCGGCTGGGCAGGGAGATCCCGTCTTGCAGCAATTGCCGGCGGTCTGTTTTTCTGATTTGCCAGGTTTAACTCAAACGGCGCAGTCGACTGCTCAGACGGATCCACCCGGTTCAGACACGGTTCCAGGTGATTTGATTTATGATAGCCAGGTTGCTCCGGTCGGTTGGCAAGACCCCAGTTTTTTCAATCCGGCAAATAATGAAAGCTTTCGGCCATATCAAACCGGTCATACCCCTTCTCAAAATATTTCCGCAATCAACCCCCATAACCAAGGCGTTACTCCTGGCCCAGAGTTGTCAACAGCGGGAGGTACGACTGGGATAAACGAACAGGGTTATGGAAATGCGGTGGCTTTTGAACCAGGTGCCCGCAATGTGTCCTTTGGGTACCCGTCTCCATACCCAAACCCAAACACGTCCTCTATATCGGTGCCCGCCGTCGCCAATGAAGTCGAGGCATGGAACCCTCACACCAAAGCCACTGACAACGTGCCACTCCGGAATGACTCAGCCGTATCAAACCCACTGGACCATGATCCTCACGCCAATGTGTTTGCCAATACACCCTTTCCGTCGGCGCAGGAATGTGCCAGTTGCCATCAACAAATCTATGATGAGTGGGCCGTGTCGAGCCACGCCTATGCGGCAATCTCTCCCATGTTTCATGTGTTTGAACAGAAGATCAACGAGCTTTCACAAGGTACCGTTGGCTACTTCTGTTTGCGTTGTCATGCACCGGTGGCAACCACCATGGGGTTGAGACGCGATCAGCCAATTTGGGATGGCCCCAAGGTGTTTCGGGAGGGAGTCACCTGTGTCACATGTCATCGCGTGAAGACGCCCTATACGAAAGCCAATGGAGAGCGTCGCATTGAACCCGGAGATATCAACGCCCCCGTTTATGGAGCCGGTGACGGCGTGGGTGTCGACATTGCCATCAAGTACAAAGATTTTTACAAAGTGATGCCGGATGAGCCCAAGGGATTGGGGTTGCCCATCCATCGTCGAGCGATCCAATTCGAGGAACTGTCGGAGTCGACGTTTTGTGCGTCTTGTCACCAAGTTGCTGTTCAGCCGGGAATCAAACTCGAGGTCGTTTGGGATCAATACCGGGCGTCGCCCGCCTACCGCGAGGGAACAAGTTGTCAGGACTGTCACATGGGAGCCGTTCCCGGAGTAGCGGAAGGCTATTCTGTGGGCCCGGGCGCGGTCGTGAACGACAAGGTCGTCAATCCGGAACGAAAACACTCGAATCATATGTTTTATGGTCCCGGTTACCCGATCACGCATCCCGGAATTTTTCCGTTTTCGCCGGAAGCCGATCGCTGGTCATTCAACGAATGGCTGCTGTTCGATTGGCAAGCTGGGTGGGGGACGGAGGCATTCGAACAGTCTATTGCCGCTCAGGGCGCTCAGCCTTATTTTCCATCGATTTGGCAAAGTGCCGATGATCGAATGGATGCCCGAGAAATCATCGACAAGAACATCCAGAAAATTGCTTACAAGAAAGATATCCGCCGGCAAGTACTCGAGAATGGTTCCCAGCTGGATGGGCCCTTTTTTACGAGCGAACCGTCAGTGGGTTCCAGTCTAAAATTCTACTATTGTTTGACCAATCTAAATCGCGGTCACAATATGCCCAGTGGGTCACTTGGGGCTCAGCCACAAATATGGATGAACGTTGTTTTAGTGGGGCCGGATGGTGGACGTCTGTGGGAGACCGGCTATTTGGATGCCGACGGCGATTTGGCGGACAACCATTCGCGAGAAGTGTTGAACTATCGAATCCCCTTGGACGAACAGTTATTTAATTTGCAAACCAAGTTTTTGACAACAAACGTCAAGGGCACGGATCGAGAAATGTATTTGCCAGTCAATGTCGACATCGATCAATTACCTTTTCTGCGACCGGCACCACAACCCGTAACCGTGATCAATCATCCTCCGTTCATTCGGATGGAAGGGCATTCATTGCCTCCCACGGCGAGTCGCAAAGCCAAATTCTCGATTCCAAAAAATCTAATCCAGGTGCCAGGGACCTACCGTTTGTCGGTCCGCATGCGCAGTCGTTCTCATCCGGTCTACTTCATGCGATTTTGCGAAGCGACTCCCGAGATGATGAAAGCCATGAATTTGGAGACGGTCGATTTTCATGTTCAATCTTCCGTCTTCGAAGTGAGATGAATTGATGAACATGCGGCAAGCAGAACCCGGTCGCGTTGCCGGGATTCTTTCGATAGCTATTGTATTCATCCTTTGGGGTTTGTTGTCGCAACCCGGCTGGAAGGAAGCGGAACCTTTTGCATCGAGCTCAACGGTCTCCGCGGCCGTGATCTCAGATTTGCGTAGCCTTCATCTAGAGAGAGCTGCGGACCAAATCGGCACCCATTCATCCAGCCCCATGCCGGAGAAATCGTCGAAGGCCGCCAGCACGGACCACGAGAATTCTTCATCCGCCTGGGCTAACAATCCGGGAACGGAGACGGGAAATGCCGTGCCGGCATCGGTTGTCGCCCTGGCTCCACAGCGAAAACCCCTTCCCGAATTTTTAACTCAAACCGTTGAAACGAACCCAAATTCGTCCGTCGTGGATGAAGGAGAGGAAAACGACGATCTTTGGTTGATCGAGGCCTTGAATGGAAGTGATCCGAATCTGTCAACCAAGGCAGTTCAGGATCAGGAAAACGATTTATCGGTATTGAACCAACGCCCCTCCCCTGAAATCGAACCTAGTGTCGAAAAAAAGCCAACTCTAGAAATCGGCCATCCGTCCGGCAGGTACACGGGCGAGGTTCTCAATCGCTCCCGTGAAGGCCAATCATCGAGCATTGAATCGCCTGAGTTGCCATCGAAGGTGTCATCATCGCGCAACGAGAAAAAAATACTTTTATGGCAACCGAACCCGACGGTAGCCCCCCAGAATGAATCCGATCACAACACAATCTCGCAGCGACTGGCCTCCGTCGAAACCAGACCCCGGGGTGAGGGAACTGAAGTAACCGAAGCAATTGCGCCGACGCTATCGCCAATACCATCGCCAATGCCATCACAACAGATTAATGGGCATGACGTCAGCGTATTTAAATTGGCCGAGAGCCCCAAATTGGGGGATGTATACCATCACCATCCGCCCCGAATGGACGCGCGCGCCGTCGAGGTCCCGCCGACCATCCATGATTTTGATCCGGGGCCTTGTTATGTCGACACGTTTGATCCTACAGCTGAGATGGGAGTTTACGAAGGGAAATCACTCAATGCCACTCAACGCCCCTTAGTTGAATTAGGAAAACCTTGGTATCAACTCGGCCCCATTCCAGAACCCAAAACATTTTTAGGTCTGCATAATCCTGTCGACCCGCAGTTTGTTATTTTTGGCGACTCGCGAATTGCTGCCGCGGCAAATCGGAATGTCGGCGATTCCACAACGCTCCTGGCGTCGCAAACCAATCTGTTCTTTGACTTGAAACTGACGGGGACAGAGCGATTTAACGTGTTCGTTTCTCCCTTTACCCAAGGCGCCAACAATTCACGTTTTGAATTCGACAATGATCGGTTTGTATCCGAGGCCAACTTCGATTTTATTAATGGTTTTTTCGAAGGCGACCTTGGTGCCATCTGGGGAGGCCTCACCAACAAGACAATGCCCTTTGATTTGCCTGTGGCAATCGGAGTCATGCCTCTGTTATTTCAAAATGGTGTTTGGATGGAAGACAATATTTTGGGAGTGGCGGCAACGATACCTGCGAGGAATATTCCTCAATGGAACGTGACCAATATGGATGTGACTTTTTTTGCTGGGTACGACAACATTGAAAGTTTGGCATTCGACAATGACAGTGGGGCGGCTCGCATCTATGGCATTGCCACTTTTATCGAGGCTTGGAACGGGTACCTGGAACTTGATTATGCGTTTTTGGACGACCGAAATGATGATAACGATCGTAGTTATCATAATTTCGGAGCTGGGTACTCTCGTCGCCTGGGCCGCTTCCTTTCCAATTCGAATCGGATTATTGTGAACGCCGGACAGGATACGGACTTGGCACCCGGAACAGCCGATGGTGTATTATTGCTTTCGGAGAATTCTTTGATCACCTCCAGTCCGTCCAATGTTGTTCCCTATCTCAATTTGTTTGCTGGATTTGATCGTCCGCAATCCGCAGGGCGAAACGGAGCGGCGGGAGGGATTTTGCGAAATACAGGAATATTATTCGAATCGGATAATTTAACTGGATATCCTACGCTCGAGGCGACAGCCAACAATACGTTTGGAGCTGCCATGGGCCTAAATCTCATCTCAAGTAATTTTGGACAACAACTGATTGTTGAATCGGCTGTTTTGAGGGTGATGGAAGATCTTGAAAATCGCATCGCTGCCGGGAGTCAGTATGGCGTGGGCCTTCGCTACCAACTTCCTCTTACTCATTCTGTCCTGCTCCGGACGGATGCCATGTATGGTTGGCTGGGGAATTCCGACGACATTAATGGAGTGCGCGTCGAGCTGCGACGAAAGTTCTAGTGGGTCAACACGTGGCACTTGCTCGCGCCCTTACAATTAATGGGCTCTGTCTACGCGGTATTCGATGCCGATGGGGCCATCGGTTGGGCATTGTACGACGAACGAAAGGCAAATAGGCCTAGCGTTCGTGACACCAATGAAACAATCGAAGATCCCAGAAAACCCCAGGCCGCGGATTCAATTTGATTGTGAATAAAGAGGAAGCTATAGGCCACGACAAAGATCGCTGCCAGAAGCGAGCTGTACAAATTGATCTGTGGTAAACCGACGGTCTGCAGTGTCGTAGCCACCATGTAGGTCAATCCCAAAAAGACCATACCCAAACTCAAGATGGTAGCCGATCGAGCACCTCCCGCAAACTCGGGACCAAAAACAGTTGACAACAACCAGCCTCCGCAGAAATAGAATGCCAACGTGATGGCCCCCAATACCACGGCGACAAACAAGGTGAATCGCCAGAGCGATTTCTTTAATTGCCCCCACCCAGATGCATGAAACAGGCGAGCAGCTCGTGGGCTGTAGTAACTTGTTACGCCCAATAGAAAAGGGTTCGCGATGAAGACAAGAGTCAGACAAGCGCCGTACAAATCCGCAGCAGACTCATCAAGTTTGACCGATATGTACCATTGTGAAAAAAACAAAACCAACACGCCGCAGATTCCTTCCCCCGCTACCCAACGCCCATAACGCCAACCCGCGTTCAGAAAAAAAGTGTTGCGTGCTGCTGAGAAATCGAAGCACATATGAAATTGCCACCACCAGGCAGCGAGGAAGCAGAGGTTCGAAATCGAGACCCAGCCGAAAACGACGATGGCATCGGCCCGATCAAAAGCAATGGAAACGCCTAAACAGAGGAATAGTATCAGTGACGCAATAACGTTCCAACGAACCAAAAAGGCGATGTTCTCGGTCGCCAATAACCAACGCCGCGCGAATTCTCTCAACAACTGCGCCGGCAGGAACCAAGCCAAAGTGATGGCGATCAGTTTGGGGGTCATCAGTGTTGACCCTAATGCCCATGATACCGCCAGGCAAACGCACGCCCCCAAGGCTACGAGACTGAGCGTGAAACGCAAGGCGGAGGCAAAGAATGCCCCTTGTTCCTGTTCGGGTTGTTGCGGCAGAAACACATTGATCGGCGTGGTTACGAAGGATTCAATCAGGGTCAAGAACAAAACGACAAACCCAAAAGTCGAAACATAAAATCCGATGCCCGGTAACTCTGCCGCGCCGTATCTTGCCACCACAACCTGCGACACCAATCGAGAACCGCTGATCAAGGCCTGATCAAACAAAACCAACAATATCGGCAACGATATCAGCAAGCGACCGACGAAGTTTTCAGATAAACGGTTGAGCATCTTAATTTAACACGACATGAGATCGAAAACCCTAGCATAGTTCCCGCAGCGTAATTGAAAACGCCAGCCATCAAATACGGCTTCCAGATTTCCCGGGAAAACGCCAAATAGTCTAAAATGCTCCACACAAACTGGCCAGCGTCATAAGTCTCAACACATTCGTTCGCGACCGGGACGCGTAGTAGACTTTAAATTCCTCCCCTTGATATCGTCGCTTGTATTCGCTGTGCCCCTTGAAGTTATAAAAATAGCGATTGAACCAATTGGATGCATAGCTGTATCGACTGATCCAATCTAGCGGTCGGTTGCACCGAAATTCTTGGTTTTGGATATTGGCAAAGGGTGAGAGACCGAGCCAGATGTACGGGACTGCTTCGCTTTTAAAGACTTCGATCGCCCGCTTCATAATGGCCGATTCCAGATAACCGTTGGCCGCCGGGAGGCGGCGTTTGATGCAAGTCACGTAGCCGTTGATTTGGTCTCCCAAAAACAATGGGTCAAAAAAAATAAACGCTTCCAAACGCTGGTCCGAAGAAAAAAGGCCAAATCGCCGAACTCCTGGTTCGTCCTCCATCACAATGGGGCGGTTGAGGAAACGGACTTCCTTTTGGCGAATGGTTCGTGACCCTCGCCAGCTTTCTGACACCGCTTCGACTTCGGACTCCCAGGCCGAAACGTCGAATTCCTCGATTTTGTAACCCCGCTTGGAAACCCAGTTGTCGGCATAACGCAACCACTCCCGACTCTTGCCCGTGAAATGGAAATCGTTCAAATTGAGTCTTGTGTCGACGCCCATTTCATTAATTCGGAACTTACGGGCAGCCAAAAGTCGGGCGGTGGATGAACTGATTTGGATGAAGGACGGGCGGGAATGCTCGGCCAAAAATTGGTCTAACAAGTTTCCCAGGTTGTCCGGCGATGTTATTGGATCACCCAGAACAAATGTGGTTTTGGCTCTGCGAGCAAAAGCCATGAAGCCCGACTCATCGCCAAAATATTCCAGACGTGGTTGGACGGTGGCGGAATAGGCCAACGAGAAATTGCCATACTGCCGCAGAGCTGTTTCGCGGGCTGAAATGGGTACCCGATTTTCCGAACGGGTTGTGGGATGAGCCTTGTGAGACCAATAAGTCTGCGATGTTTTATGATACAGAGGGCTGGGCCGTTTCAAGGAACTTGTGGCGGCCGCTCTATGGGACATCGTCGCGTTCCCGGGCAACAAAGTCCCTGGCTGAGAGGCCTCGGGAGGAGTTCTTTCGAAAGTTCCTGAAGTGCCAGAAACGACTTCGGATGGTGGGATGGCTGCAGCGGATTCTTCGGATGAAATTCCGTTGGGATCAAACAGAACCAAACGAGGTGCTGGCTCCAACGGTGGCGTGATGATTCGATTCTTTTTGTACAATTCGGACATGTGCTAATTGATGGTAAAAAATGGGCGTCGGCCCCAAAATTAACGCATTCCGAATTCTAAGAACAGACAAAGTTGCCGATGCTAGCTGGGGTTGTCGTTGAGTTCTAGCGACCGCCATAAATACCAGGAAGCAACAGTCGCGTAAGGGCGCCAGGGAGCGGCCACCGTTTCTATTTCATGAGGCGTGGGTAGATCCGCGAAGTTGTAATGTCGTTGAATTGCCGATTTGATCCCCATATCGCCCGTGGGGAGAATGTCGAGACGGCCGAGTGAGAACATCAAAAACATCTGAGCAGTCCAGGTCCCGATCCCTTTGACTTGGGTCAACAGCTCAAGCACTTGGACATCGCCGAGTTTTCTAATTCGTTCAAGGTCGATGGCGCCGGTTTCGACTTTTTGCACAAGATCGAGAATATACATGGCTTTTTGTTGGGAAATGCCGACTTCGCGAAGGCTCTCGGGATTCATGCCTTGAAATGCCCCTACCTGTATGGGGTTGGTGCCTAATTTTTCGATCAGGCGAGCCAAAATGGTTGCCGCCGCCGCAGTCGATATTTGTTGCGATACAATGGATTTAACCAGTACATGGAAATGGTGCTTCTGAGCTTTGAGCGTGAAGGGCCCAACATTTCGAATGATATCTCGGAGTTTCGGGTCGACCTTTTTGAGGTGTGTTTGAGCTGTACGAATATGTTGAGCGTAAAACGGCATCGGTCGAGCACTCCGAAAGACGATACAAAAGGGTTAGATGCAGTATATCCGCGACGGCAGGTAAGTTGCTATGTCGACTGATTTAGCGAGAATGGAGCTAGAACACAATTCGGGCCGAGTGGCTCGTCGGGATTCAAGCCAGAAATTTCAAGTTGTTGAGAACTGATTAAATGAAGCAAACTGATTGTTTCCGGAACAATTCCGCTGAGGAGTCGCGTCGCCATGATTTGCGACGGATGGACACCGAGGCTTTGAATGATTACCAATTGAGCCGATTGAACCAGATGTTAAGCGAGGTCTTACCGCGGAACCGGTTTTATCAGGAGAAGCTCGGCGGCCTGACCTTGCCATTGACGTCCGTAGATCAGCTTGCGGATTTTCCCTATACGTTCAAAGACGAATTGACTCGAAATGACCGCAACCCGGGCTTCGCAGCCAATTTGACTTATGATGCGGCGCAGTACAGTCGAATTCATCGCACCAGTGGAACTCGCGGTCGCCCCTTGGTTGTGGCCGATACTCGCGACGATTGGAATTGGTGGTTGCAGACGTGGCAATATGTCTTGGATCGGGCCGAAGTGAACAGTAGAGATCGTTGCTTGTTGGCCTTTAGCTTCGGGCCTTTTATCGGTTTTTGGTCCGCTTTTGACGCCGTGATCGCCCGTGACGCGATGGTGATCCCGACGGGCGGATTGAATACGATTGCCCGCTTGGACTTGTTGCGATCGATGCAAGTGACCACGCTGTTTTGCACCCCCAGTTACGCCTTGCATTTGGCCGAGACGGCCGAAAACAATCAAATCGAAATTAGAGACTTGCCAGTGCGTTGCATTGTTGTTGCCGGAGAACCCGGCGGTTCGGTTCCAGCGATTCGAGAAAAAATAGAGTCGACCTGGGATGCCAAAGTGGTTGACCACAGTGGCGCCAGCGAGATTGGGCCATGGGGATTTGCCGACCCCTTGGGAAGAGGACTCAATATAATTGAGTCGGAGTTTATTGCCGAATTTCTATCGGTGGAATCGGGTTTGGCGTCTGACGATGGCGAATTGTCAGAACTGGTTTTAACGAGTTTAGGGCGTTATGGTAGCCCGGTCATTCGTTACCGAACGGGAGATTTGGTTCGCCCCACTTGGAACGACGATCAAGACTGTCGATTCGTGTTGCTGTTAGGCGGCGTTTTGGGACGCACCGACGACATGATGGTCATTCGAGGTGTCAATGTATTTCCGAGTTCGTTAGAGCAAATCCTCCGCAGCTTTCCCGAAGTAGTCGAATACCGAATGACCGTTTTTAAACAGGGTTCCATGGATCAACTATTGATTGAGGTTGAAGACCGATTGAATGAACCTGCTCGAGTGGAAAAGGAATTACATTTGCGACTGGGCTTGCGTGTCAGTGTAAAAAATGTCGAACTGGGCGAACTTCCGCGGTTCGAAGGGAAAGGAAAAAGGTTTGTAGATCAACGATGAAGAACTTTTCAAACGAAACGGCCTTACAATGCCGCGAACAATTTCCAGGACTGCGCCGCCAGGTAAATGGTGAGACGGCGATCTTTTTTGATGGTCCGGCTGGCACCCAGGTTCCCCAGTCGGTCGCGGATGCCATGAGTCACTATCTGTTGCACTACAACGCCAATCATGGGGGGCCGTTTGCGACGAGTCGCGAGACGGATGCCATGTTGGACGACGCCGGCGATGCCTTTGCTGAATTCGTCAATGCAGATAGTCGGCAAGAGATTATTTTTGGTCAAAACATGACTTCGCTGACGTTTGCCTTTGCTCGTTCCCTTGCCCAGACGTGGACCGCCGGCGATGAAATCGTCGTGACTGCCGTCGATCATGATGCGAACATTTCCCCTTGGGCCCTCGCCGCACAGGAACGCGGGGTCGCAGTAAAAGTGGCTCCCTTTCGCAATGACGATTTGATGATCGATC
>JBGSIY010000721.1:0-6799 GCA_041742275.1 Pirellulaceae bacterium
TCGATCTTAAGAGATAGGGCAAATAGTTCGCAAACTCATTTTCGATTGCGAAGTTTTTTCAGGAACCGCACACCCGGCCGAAGAAATTCATATTGTGCGATCTCATGGCATTGGAAGCCATACCCAAATTTGAACTGGTTGAGTTGAGAGTCGTCCGGAGAAAAATCACCATAGATGATTGATTGACAATTCCAGTGATTATAGGCGTAGTCCATTGCCGTAAAAACAAGGGCATCATTGGGATATTCACTGAGAAAATCAGAGTGACTTTTGGCGGCGGTAATGGACATGGTCTGTTCCACCACAATGCAGTGGAAATAGGCGACTACACGATTATCTAAAAGTGCCAAAATGAAAAAATTGTCTTTTTGTTTTGCCACGTTTTCGATGCTATTTTGCCAGCGTTGTCCATGTTTGGAATAAAATTCTGCTGGCTTGCCAGCGCCTGTCCGCTGCCTTGCATCAATCACTACATCCATCATCTGCGGAAGCGATGCAGCAATATCATTTGTCAATTGGACGTCAACGCGTTTGAGCCCACGGCGAACTTTGCTGCGGCGGTTTGACGAAAGAGAATCAATACTAAATTTTTCGTTGGAAGCGATATCTCGTTGAATTACTTGGTAGGGTCGGCTGTTGGCGTACTCTGGGTCCGTACTATGTGAAAAACCAAGAAACGACTTCGAGAACTTTGGCCGCGCTCCGTTTACAGGAAAGCAGCGCGATCGCCAAACCGGACGACAAAAACCTGGCACAACTGTAACCCACCAAACATCATCATGAAAATGTACGGAATAACCTTGTTCCAATAATTGTTGTGCGTATTCGGCTTCAATCATTGCAATGTATTAGATATTTTTGGAGCATGGCGGTGATGTTAGGACTGCCTAAAAGCATATGTTGGCTATTCAAAATTACTTTAAAGACGTTTGGCTTTTTCCACTGATTAGAATTCAATTACTACAAAATCGCAACTATCTCTGTGATCAGCGACTTTTTTAACTATTGCGTTCTTTCGTTTGTATCACTTAATATTAAATGCGAAACGGTTAACGTCGTCCAACGAGGCGACGCTTTATTGAAACAAACGCATCCAGCCATGTTCGAGGACGCCTCTGGGCCAAGCCAGCATTTTTTTCGATCTCTTTAGGCGAAATAAACGCCATGTCAAACCGCCTAAGCTGTGGTTCCTTCCTGAAAAACTCGTTTTCTTGTTCATAAACTCCGAAAACCCGATAACCGAATTCACTGAGCATACTTACGATTTCAGAATATGAAACGTGTCGGTCGTTCGCAAAATCAACACCACATTCGGCACGAATAAATCCTATTTCAGAGTTTTTAAGTTTGCCTTCAGCACCTTTTAGCACGTGTAACTCGTGTCCTTCCGTGTCGATTTTCAGAATATCTAAGGTGGAAACATTCTGTTCAGAGCAAAAAACATCTATCGTTGATCTTTTGACTGTTATTCGGTTCTCAGTCGCAAGGCCATTTAAATCCAGTCTATTTGAACTTCCGGTTCCAGCGGCCACGAAGCTCGCGTCACCTAAATCGGAAGACATCGCAAGCTGCGACGCAAGGACTCGCGAATGATGACACTTCCGTTGTAAAATTTGAAACGTCTCAGGTGACGGCTCAAATGAATAAACCTTGGCGTCCGGCCAATTCTTTAAAAAGTTGCGGGTTTCTTCGCCAATATGAGCTCCAACATCAAAAACAACGTGCACTTCCGATTTCGGGCAAGTTAACGCAATATCCAAATTTAAATCCCGCCCTCGATTCCAGAAATAAAGGCGAGGGTTAACTGATATTTCCGGGACAAAATTTTTCAGTTTTTTTTTCATACGTCTATTCAAGGTCATTTATGTTAATGCGATATTCGAATCACACTAATGAACAACGAGATTCCAGATTTTCGTAAACGGCAGCGACGAAAGGCTTTATGCGGCACCCGAAACCATGAGTCGCGGGTAAATTTAAATGATAAATTTGAACCTTGTTTTAAGTCCACGAACATTTTAAGTTTGCTAATTCACATCAGATGTTCTATTCCGTAAAACGTCTATATAGCTGTTGGCAATCGTTTCGGCGTCGAAATCCTCAGCGCGGGCTATTCCTTCTTCAAATGGCCGCCTCTTACACAATGCGATTTTTATTGATTCGACCAATTCCGAAATATCGCCAGGTGGGTAGAGCTGCCCAAATTTTCCATGCGACAGTGTTTCTGCTGGACCGCAGTTTAGATTTGCGGAGACGATTGGTGTTCCGCATGCAAGAGCTTCAACCACCACCATCCCGAACCCTTCAAATGCACTGGTAAGCACAAAAACATCAGCTCTTTTTAAAACAAAAAACGGGTTCGCGGATTTACCTGGCAGCGAAACAAACTGGTTCAGCCCTTCTTTTTTTATTCGGTCTTGAACAAGTTTGCGAAGTGGTCCGTCACCGAACATTACAAGACGCATGTTCACATCTGCCTGATGAAGAGCCGCAAATGCCTCTAACATGTCCATTGGTCGTTTCTGATCAACAAAACGGCCAATCCAACACAATAAACGCGTTCCGTTTTCGATCAGTTCTTCGTGCACCGGCTCTTCCGCCAACAGACGAATACGATCCAAATTTACTGGGTTCGGAATGATACAACATTTTTCATCGCGAGCCACAACTTGAAACCGTTTTAAAGATTCTTTTGTACCGGTCGAATTTGCAATTAGCCTTGAACTTCGTCTGTAGGCAAAACGGAAAAGATATGTTGCTAAGAGCCGACGATGAAACCATCTAATTGACTTCATGTTCTCATTAATGTTACTCGCCGCTTCCCGAATTATTAAGGTGCTTTTTGATCTCGCAAAAAAGTGAGCGAGAGAAACTAGTAAATTTGTATGTCGCTGGGTCGTAATTATTGCGTTTGGTTTACATTGCCGAAACATCGCTGCTAATGTTTTAATTTGAATCCATTTGGAATTACCGATTTCATGAATGGTCAAATCTACTTCGCTTGACAATTCGTCAAAAAGTACGGTTCGACGGTTTGTTATCAACTGAACCGCTATTTCTTTTTTTATGAATTCGTTCATCAAATTAAGAAAAACCCTTTCAGCGCCCCCTACTTCCATATTATACATAACAAAGATGACCGAAAATCGTCGGGCCTTACATTCTTGGAGGTATGCGGTTTTATCCATGGTCAAGGTATCTTGATAAAGTAAGACTTGAGTAGTGATTACTTTTCCACGTCGAGGCGACGGCAAAGCCAAATTCTTCATTGATTTGGAAATACCTCAGACTTGCGGTTAACATCAGCAGAAACGGGACATTGTAAAATATTTCCTGCCCATTGCCTAAAAAAAGAAATGATACCAAATAGGCTATTACGATCGGAGAAACAATGTCTTTTCGATGCTGCCGAACAGCTTTAAAAAAAATCCACAAAAAGGCCAAAAACAATATAATGCCAATCAATCCAAATCCCACCAGCAATTCAATAAACGTGTTGTGGGAATATGTGAAAAAGCCGGTCTCTCTGCCGTACAAAATTCTGAATTGATTAGCTCCATGGCCAAGAACCGGTGATTCCTTAAAGTAATCGAATCCTCGAGTTACCAAATTCGCTCGCAAATCAACTTGGGATCTTCTAACAATTTCATTGGTATCGGACTCGATCAGTCCAAGATCATCGGCATACAGGCGCACTCGATACTCGATTCTTTCATAAGCGGGAATGAAACGAGTAATGTCAATAAATTGCGTTGCAGCGAAAATAATAACTATTGATAGACTTATCGTCTTAACCACCAACGATAATCGGCGATAGTCAAATATCGTAAACGCACCAATTAATAAAATGAAAACACACAATGACAAAACTGTTTTAAGGGAGGTACTCCATAGAATCGCTGCAAATGGTAAGGGTATCGCAAATATGAATATTCGTGATTTCAATGCAAGTAGAACCAAGATTGTGGCCAATAACGTAAAAGCCAATGGTCCGACGGTGTTCTTACTTCCAAATAAAAACTCTGCCTCCTCTTCCATTCCTCCGCCGACCAGCGTTGTAATTGTAAGAAATATTAGGATGGTGCAAAAACTTTTAAAAAACAACTCCATTTCTTGCGGGTTTTTTAACGATGCGAAAACAATCCAAATTGCGAGAAACGCTGTCAACATCCGTGACGCAACCGCCCATGCCATTTCCATGTCATAGGCCCAAAGTAATGAAATAAGACCTAATAAGGAAAGCGCTCCATATAACCCGATCCACTGATTCAACTTAAATCCACCGACTTTAATTGCCGCAAAAACCAATAAACCGGCGTGTATAAATAGCCATAGTCCTAGGTAATGACCGCCTCGAACTGTTGAGCCACCTAAAACAATTAATACCATTAACGCCGGGTTAGTGAGCCAGCGTGATAAAGCTTGTGATTTTTCTTGATACATATTTCGCCTAAACTACACCGCGTGGTCATCAATATCATTCGCTTGGTTTTCTCGTTCACAGCCGTAGTCCTGTGACAAAAGCTGCCGAAAAAGCCTTACGTGACCACGAATACGAACATCTTGAGAATGCCATACTATTGGATTTTGATAGTCGCTGGCGATGCGACCGGTCACAGATTTCATAATTACTGACTGTAAATACATCGGAATGAAATTTTCGATATTTGGCCGGTCGTCCTTGTTGCCATTGGTTAAAGAGTTGATTGCGCTGAATAGATCATCGTGTGTTTTTATCGTAAATACCCCTGGCGCATTGCTATAACTGGCCTGACCAAATGCAAGAACCGGTTTGCCTCGAATTAACGACTGCACGCCAACCGTTCCAGTTATGGTCGCTACAGCAATTGCGCTATCAATTAATTGAAACGTGTCATAATTGAGAGGAATTAGATCAACGTTTGGCAGCTTTGATAAAGCGTTAAAAAATGCGGGGCTGCGATAACCCGGTTGAAAACGGCCCATAAACGAAGATGGGTGTTCCTTTATCCAGAGCCGCCAACCGCTTGGAAGTAAATCTGACATTGCTTTGGCGATCGACGACTGTTGACACCACAATCCGCCCTCCGGAATCGACGTGCGTTCCGGTTGATAATGAAGGAACAGCACGATTTTTTTCTGATCCGCACTATTTTTGAAACTTTCCGAGTGAGTCGAATAAGATTTGTAAAGGGCGTATTTTTTGGGCAGTGTCTTAATCAAACTTGGATGCCGACACAAATCCGAAATTTCCTTACGCCACGACCAGACTACTCCACGACGCTCGTGTAATCTTTTTCGCTCATACTCTGGCAACGCTTCTTGATAGCCTCCTTGGTTTTTTTCAATGTACTCGTTTACCAATCGTTGTTCAAACTTAACGCGAGAAGATTCATCCAAATCATATAGGCCTTCTGGGTTTGCACTTGGTGGCTGAATTTCATGTTTGTCAATTCCTTTCACCACGTAGTACCGCCAGGGTAGGGGACTGGTCTTGAACATGTAGACTGGGATCCCTAAAAATTCGGCCGTCTTTCCTAAAATCCACTCCCAATCCCCGTGTGGAGTTGCCTGAAACAAGACCGTGTTCGGCTTCATCTTCGTGAGAAATTTGAGCATTCCATCGATTCGTTCTTGTATCAATCTCCAAGACTCAAACAGGCTATACCACGGTTTTCGATTCAAGCAGCGTTCGAAAATTAAGCTTGTGCGGGGATCAGCAATTATTTCACCGAATAATTGCTGCGACAATTCCGAGGTGAGTTGATTGGGAACAGTTGAGGCATCCTCAATCGCAGACTCATAAGTAAATTTCTTCCCCGAAAACTGATCCCAGCCGAGACTTAGTTTACGATCGAGGATAACCAGGCGCGTTACAGCGGTTGGCGAGTCTAAAGGGCCAGCCAAGTTGTAGGGTATAACGCCCGGAATAAATAAAAGTTTTGATTTCATAGGTCTGGTCCGCGTAAATTAACCATCAGGTCCTGTATGGCAGGTGAGTTTGCTCAATCAACTCCCAACACACCGGCGTTCCATATCTGACGGCACTTTTTAATCGCTGCCCAATAATCCTATCAACGTATTTTGGCGGAAGCCCCATACCAGGTCTGATTCGGCGAATGTCATTAGGTTTCACGACGGCGCCGGCTGGAAGATCACGCACGAAATAAATTGAGCGGCGAAACACTCTGTTGCCAGACTCGCACTCATGCCGTTGAAAACCAGGCTGCCCTAGAGATTGCCATGCGCTCAGCGTGTCAGCGCAAAGTCGGTTTAATCCTTCCGGTTCAATCGAAAACTCGCTATCCGGTCCTTTGTCCTCACGGCTCAAAGTAAAATGTTTTTCAATCACGCAGGCTCCTAAGGCGATAGAGGTAATCGATGCTGTTGTTCCTAACGTATGATCTGACAGGCCAGCAACAGTACCGAATCGGTTTGCCAGTTCGGGAATCTGACGCAAATTTGCTTGATCCATGGGGGCCGGGTAGCTACTAATGCAATGCAACAAAACTAGATCCTGGCAACCGGCATCACGGGCGGTGTCAACAGCCTCCGCAATTTCGTCCTCAGATGCCATGCCCGTCGACATAATGATCGGTTTTCCCGTTTGAGCGACGTAACGTATCAGTGGGAGGTCAACGATTTCAAACGAGGCGATCTTGTAAGCAGGTGTATTCAAACCTTCCAGTAAATCAACGGCCGTCTCGTCAAAAGGCGTCGAGAATAAGGTGATCCCTAGTTTGCGGGCATGTTCAAATATCGGTTGATGCCATTCATATGGCGTTTCGGCCCACTTGTACAAATCGTAAAGTTTGTACCC
>JBGSIY010000722.1:0-2152 GCA_041742275.1 Pirellulaceae bacterium
ATGATTTGGGAGAATGGGAATCACTGGTGGCGCTGGCTAATTTTGCAGCGGATCATCCGGAATGGAAGTTTCCCCAAGTCCTAGCGAAATCATCCGCTCCGTTGAAAATTCAGGCCGTTGGTCTGGGCCATCCACTGCTACCCGCCAATGCCCGAGTCGACAATGACGTTAGCCTTGGGCCAGACGGAACTTTTCTGCTGGTAACCGGCTCCAATATGTCTGGGAAAAGTACGCTGCTGCGCAGCATCGGGCTCAATCAAACATTGGCCCAGATGGGGGGGGTGGTTTGTGCCCAATCTATGACGACCCCCACATTGACCATCGACACCAGCATGCGTATTAGTGATTCCTTATCAGAAGGGGTCTCGTTTTTTATGGCAGAACTAAAACGATTGAAAGAAATCGTCGACCGTTCTGCAAAATTGGGCAATGACGCCCAACGTGGCCATCTTTTCTTGCTGGACGAAATCTTGCAAGGCACAAACTCGCGCGAGCGGCAGATCGCAGTGACCGAGGTTGTTCGACAACTAGTCGATCAAGGATCCATTGGAGCGATTTCTACACATGATTTAGAATTGGCCGACGTCGGCCCCTTGAAAAACATTTGCCAGATAGTTCACTTTAGCGAATCGTTTGAACAACGTGATGGGGCGGAGGTAATGACCTTTGACTACCATATGCGACCGGGGGTCGCGCCCACCACCAATGCCCTAAAACTTCTGGAAATTGTCGGCCTGCGAGCGAAAGCACTTTAAGCGATCCTGGCCAACCCGGAGGCGAATTACAGCCATTTTCTATTCGACGATAATCGATTCTCGATCCCGCGTGAAAGAGTCCGTGTTCTGGCTGATGCCAAACCGTGAGTACTGAAACGAATAGTGCTGGCCAAACCAATCGGCAATTTGCTGCTCATCTACCGAGTCGATTTCCCCACTTACATAATGTGTCCGTCCCAAAAATGCGGCTTTTAGTTCGTAATCTTGCACCACAACTTTCCCGTTCTTGATCACCATCCAAGGCGTTTGGAACATTTCTTGGATGTCACCCCCGGTTGAATAGATCGTAAGATCAGCGTCCCCGCCGATCCCCAAATGGCCCTTGTTTTTCAACCCTAATAATTTGGCGGGACCAGCGCGAGTAATGATGGCTATCTCGCTGAGAGAATATTCACGCTCGATGCTTTCTAATCCCGTCGATTCTAAAACACCGGCCGGCAACCGAGCCAACATTTCTCGACGAAAATTAGCGTTCATTAATAATTGAATGATTTCGGGATAAGCCATGAAACTGGCGCCGTTGGGATGATCCGTACTCATCACCACTTGCCAAGGATTTTGAACTTTCAAGTACCATTCCAAACCAATCGCCCACTGCAAAGCATGAATTCGGTTCTTGTTTCGATATTCAATCGGTGACACACCACATCCGGACTCGATTTCGGTGTCATTGGAAAACCACTTTTTGCCACTGATTTGACTGAGAAAATATCCGAGGGGTCCGTCTCCCGTCATGCTGGTTGTTTTTCCAAAGAGGACTTGCCCCACATCCACACTCAAATTTGGATTTGCATTGATATGTTCGACGAGGGGATCCACTTGTGAGACCATTTGTTCGACTGACGCAGAACCGTAACTGTGGAACTGTATATGCGTCAAATGAGCTCGCAAGCCGTCGAGTGATCGCATGGTTTCCAGAGTCGTCTCCCAGTTTCCTGGCATCCCTAGATTGTTACAGTGCACATGCAACGGATGGGGCAACGCCAGCTCATTTGCCGCCGCCGCCAGTGTCTGCAGAATTTGACGAGGTGTTGTATGAAACCCGTCAACGGGCAACGAAAGGTCTTTGGTCGTTCCCGTCCGACCCGCTTTCCAATTTTCAACACCGCCAGGATTCACGACTTTCGGGGCAAATCCTCGGCAACGTTGTAGTAAACACTTCAAAAATACCTTGGTCGCCGCCACGTCATTTCGTGCCGCTGCCTCCATGATGTAGTGGTTATTGCCAACCAAAAGAAAAAAGCCCGCATCCAGAAAAGGGAACGCCTCCAATTCGTGATGAACATAGCGAGCCGCCGAGGGTGAAATAGCGGCATCCATGGCCGTCGTGTAACCCATTCCCAAATAATTGAGTGCCGTCTGCCCCACCGGAGGCA
>JBGSIY010000723.1:0-5700 GCA_041742275.1 Pirellulaceae bacterium
GTCGCAATCCGATCAAGGTTGTTTCCGAAGTTGGCGGTTAGGAAAAATCAAGTCCCCATTGGGGAAAATCGTATTTGTCACAGGCGGTATTTTTGGAACTCGCAAATCGGGCAGCGTCAACGACTTACGAGAAATCAACAGTTTAGCACTAGTCGATCGAGGATCGCGAGTTAAAATCAACAACTGGAGACAATATTTCATTTCGCTTCTGAAGAGTTGATGATCACGGTTTCCAGTTTGGATTTTGACGTTTTCTTTTGAGTCACGTCCAGGCAAATTGAATCCAGTGTGGGATAGCCTCAGTCGAAGCGTCGAATTGGCCCCATCGGAGTGAGTTTGCAAATCGGATGGAATCGAAATGTGATCGAGCGAAAAAAGTACCCTGGGAGAGAAATAGAGATCATTATTGGATCTCGCAGAAAATATGGTTGGAAAAATCGTCGAAGAACTTCGGCAGTCTTCTCCCCAAATCTTGCCATCGTTATTGATGTGCGACTTTGGGAATTTGGAGCGAGAGATCGGACGTTTGGAAGCCGCGGGAGTTCGGGCATTGCATCTCGACGTGATGGACGGAGTCTTCGTGCCCAATTTCACTTACGGGATGACCATCGTGTCGGCCATTCGCAAGCTAACTCGCTTGCCTCTGGACGTGCATTTGATGATTCAAAATCCAGGACAGTACATTGACGCCTTTGTGTCCGCCGGTGCTGACCTGCTGACCTTTCATGCGGAAGCCGTCGCGGACCCGCAGGTGGTGATCGATCAGATTCACCGTCATGGCGTTGCAGCAGGGATCGCCATCAATGCTTCGACCCCGGTTTCCAAGATCGAGAGCTGCTTGCCTGATTGCGAGTTGGCATTGATCATGAGCATTGAAGCGGGGTTTGGGGGGCAGCCTTTTGAAGACGCTGTACTCCCCAAGTTCCAGCAGGTTCGCGAGATTGCCGGCGAAGGGATTTTGCTTGAAATTGATGGAGGCATCAATCAAGGCACTATTCGCAAGGCTTGCGAGCATGGAGCAGAGTTGTTGGTCGTCGGTTCGGCGATTTTCAAAAATCCGAACTATGAATTGGCGTTGGCGGAGCTGAATGCTGAGATCGCTAACGCTCGTGTGGGATAGTTTTTTGTTTCTTTTCTTTGATGGTTTCGGCAACGGGTTGTGACTTAGTTGCCGCTAAATATGAATAAAATAGTTCCAGATTTGTTACTTATTCGCACGGCTGCCACAAAGATCGATTTACAAGGTCGATTGTGTGGGCAATTGGATGTTCCTTTGGCCGAAGAAGGATTGTCGCAGGCCAGAACGACGGCCCGCGACTTGGCCGATTCAAAAATCAAGCTGATATTCCGTGCCCCATGCATGGCAGCCATGCAAACCTCGGAGCTGTTAGCGGCGAAATGGGGGGCGAGGGTCAAGGTCGACAAGGCACTGAGGAATATCGATTATGGGTTGTGGCAGGGTCGGACTCTGAGTGAACTACGGACCAATCAGCCCCGAGTTTTCCGGAACTGGATGGAGCACCCAGAATCGATCTGTCCTCCCAACGGCGAGCCCATCCATTTGGTTTGCGAACGGGTCGAGGCGTTTTTAAAGAAAATTCAGCGAAAGTATCCCACCACCAAAATCGCCATTGTGGCCTCGGCCCCGATTATTTCGATTCTGGCCGCCCAGTGTGGTTCTGGCGAACTAAGCGAAAACTGGTCGAACCAACAGGCCGATGGCGCGTGGATCTCGCTGGTCGCTCAACCGGCCATCATGTCGAATCTGGATGCTCGGGTTCCCGCAGTTGTGCGGTTGTCGAGTTAAAATAGCTTGTTTTGATCACAGGGAGCGATGTCCCTTGGATAACAGGTTCTCTGATTTTCTAGGTTATTTTTTTGGATTAGACGGGAATATCGCAGGGTATCACGGGACACCCTGTTGATGAGTTCGCACGGTAGAACAAGCAGATTTATCCCGCCCGATCGATGCGAGCCGGTCCCTTCGCCTTGGATTCGTGGCTAAAACCGGTGAAATAGCATTTACAAAGCCAGTACTTCGGGTAAAATTCGCCCTTTCATCGGTTGGTTTTCCCTAGAACCTTTGCGCGAGGACCTGTGCCTCCTCTCGCTGTCGGCTGGGGCGTGAGAAGCCTGGTAATGGGCCGCGACGAAGATCGTTTTTCGTAAAAATCTCCCCTGATTTGGCGTGGGCGCCGTCGAACGGACACCGTGGCGTGGCTTCCGTGGCGTGGCTTCCGTGGCGTGGCTTACGAAATGCGGTCACCGTTACATGGGACCCATAGTGCGGGACACATCAAAGGTCCGTTTCCATAAATCGGTACCGGCCACATGGACACATCGAACCCCCTAGAGGACGTTCTTATTAATGTTTGATTCGCTACAGGTTAGTTTACAATCCGCATTCAAGTCGCTCAGTGGCAAAGGCAAACTGACCGAATCGAATATGCGCGATGGGTTGAAACTGGTCGAGCAGTCGATGTTGGACGCCGACGTAAGCATTGCCGTCGTTCGCGATTTCATGCGCGCGGTCACGGAAGAAGCGTTGGGGGAAAAGGTCCTGTTGGCTCTGAAGCCCCAGGAACAATTAATTGGTATTGTCAACCGTGAATTGATACGGTTGTTGGGTCCCGTAGATCATGCCATTCCGCTCAGTAAAGACGTCAACATCATCATGATGTGCGGTTTACAAGGTAGCGGTAAAACGACGACTTGCGGCAAGTTGGCTTCGCTGATGTTGCGAAACAAGGTCACGCCCATGCTCGTCGCGGCCGACTTGCAACGTCCGGCGGCCGTGGAACAACTGCATGTGATTGGTCGGCAGTTGGGAGTGCCCGTCTATTCCGAACCCGGCGAACAGGACCCAGTCAAAGTCTGTCGCAATGCCGTGGCGTTGGCTCGCAAAGAAGGTCATCGTTTGGTGATCTTGGACACGGCGGGACGTTTGGCGATCGATCAAGAATTGATGGGCCAGCTGAAGATCATTGACCGCGAGGTCAGTCCGGATCAGGTTTATCTCGTCGTCGATGGGATGACCGGTCAAGATGCTGTGAACAGCGCGGGAGCGTTCAACGACGCCTTGGAACTGGACGGCGTGATCATGACCAAATTGGACGGCGACGCTCGGGGTGGGGCGTTGCTGTCGGTTAAACATGTAACCGGGGTGCCGATAAAATTTATTGGAACCGGCGAACACCTTGATAACCTCGAGGTCTTTCGCCCCGAGGGGATGGCCAGCCGCATTTTGGGCATGGGCGACGTTTTGGCGTTGGTGGAAGAAGCCCAAAAACTGGTCGACGAAAAAGAACAACTGCGACTACAAGAGCAGCTGGAAAAAGGCCAATTTACCTTGACGGACTTCCGGGACCAGGTCCAACGGATGGCCAAGCCAGGTTTGATGATGAAAATGCTAGGCTTGCTCCCTGGCGTCGGAGGTCAGCTAAAAGAGTTGCAGGCCGCGATGGGCAATGCCGACACGTCCCGCGAAATGAAACGGTTGGTCGGAATCATTGACGCGATGACGCCAGCCGAGAGAAAAAATTGCAAAATTATCGACCAGGCCCGCAAGGCTCGAATTGCCACAGGGGCTGGCGTGCAAGTCAAGCAAGTGAACGAGCTCATCAAACAATTTGAAATGATGAAACCCATGGTGACGGGAATGGCTTCGGGTGATGCCAGTAGCCGTATGCAAATGATGGAACAGATGCAGCAAAAAATGATGAATCCCGGGGCCAATATTTCCGGCCCCAAAAAGTCGACTGGAAAACGGTTGACCACCAAGGAACGCGAAAAAATGCGCAAGCAGCGTGAAAAGCTCTTGCGTCAAAAGAGAAAACGTAAGTAAATACAGTTCTCGATGATTAGGTTTTGTTAAAGGATCTCTATTGTGGCAGTAAAAATCCGCATGAAAAAAATGGGACGAAAGAAACGTGCTTTCTTCCGTATTTGTGCGACAGACTCGCGATCACCTCGTGATGGTCGTGTTATCGAGGAACTCGGTTCCTACGATCCCTCCGTTCCCGAGACGGACGCTCGAGCCGTTATCAATGGCGAACGCGTTTTGTATTGGTTGAGCGTGGGAGCACAGCCCAGCGAAAAAGTGGCTGTCTTGATCCGTAAATACGGCAAAGACGGCAGCCACTTGGAAGCGCAAAAGCAAGCCATCGAGCGTTTGGGGCAACGCCGTGCTCGTTCGATCGAAGCCGCAATTGCGGCAGCAGCCAACGTGCCACCGCCTGCTCCCCCAGCACCTCCTGCCGAAGAACCTGTAGCGGAAGCGGAAGAAGCCGTAACATCCGACGCCGGTTCAGAAGAGTAGACCGCTATGCGGTTTGATGTCTTGACGTTGTTCCCCGAGATTTTCTCGGGGTACATCAGTCAGAGCTTGCTCAACAAAGCAATTGCCAATCATTTAGTCGAAGTTCATTGTCACGATTTTCGTCAATGGTCATCAGATAAGCATCGTCGCGTCGACGATCGCCCTTTTGGCGGCGGTCCTGGCATGATTTTAATGCCCGACCCCGTTGTGGCCTGTGTCGAAGCCGTTTCGGCCATGGACAATCGGCCCCCCGAAGTAATTATGTTGACCCCCCAAGGCGAACGTTTGCATCAACGGACCGTCGAGGAATTGGCGAGCAAACCCAGGCTGCTGATGATTTGCGGAAGGTACGAAGGTTTCGACCAAAGGATTGTCGATGTTGTTCAACCTCGAGAAATCTCGATCGGTGATTTTATCCTCAATGGCGGCGAGGTGGCGGCGATGACCGTCATCGACTCCGTGATCCGTCTGCTGCCAGGCGTTTTGGGGGATGAAGAAAGCAGTCGGGACGATTCCTTCTCCACGGAGAACCGTTGGTTGGAGTTCCCGCAATATACCCGGCCTCGCGAATTTCGAGGACATGTAGTCCCCGAGGTCTTATTGAGTGGGAATCACAAACAAATTGAATTGTGGCGGCGGCAGCAAAGTCTGGAAAAAACTCAACAGCGACGAGCGGATTTAGTGGAGTCGAAAGATGCATCACCCGATAGTGGGAACTTAATCCGTAAGAAACCCCTAGAGGGAACCGTCGCCGATTCGGGCGGAATCGATTGATAACCGCCATTTTTTAGGTATTTTTGCGGTACAGCCGTTTTCAAATCGATCGCTTTAGCGTATAAAATATCCCCTTAGTCAGCGGAAGTGTTTCTTCGGACGCTGGCGTGGATGAACCGAAAAGACCCGCTATTGAATTACCGGTCGTCCCCTTGAGAAGCGATTTTCTCCAGGTTCGACCCCGATTCACCAGCGATTTCATACTTTGTCTCTAGAAAATTTACGAACATGACACAAGAATTATTACGCAAAGTTGCCGAGAGCAGCTTGAAGGCCGAACCTCCTCAATTTGCCGTAGGCGATACAGTCGACGTGCATTGTTTGATTTTGGAAGGCAACAAAAGCCGAACCCAAATTTTTTCAGGTGTTGTCTTGGCTCGAAGTGGCAGTGGCGTCGCGGAGACCTTCACGGTTCGTCGCATTGTCGCCGGTGAAGGTGTCGAACGAAAGTTTCCGATCCACTCACCAAAAGTGGCCAAAGTCGAAGTTAAACGTTCGGCTGTTGTTCGACGAGCCAAGTTGTACTTCTTGCGCGACCGTGTCGGCAAGGCCGTACGTTTGAAAGAACGTCGTCAGCCTGTTCAATAATTACCCGTTCAATAAATAGT
>JBGSIY010000724.1:0-9513 GCA_041742275.1 Pirellulaceae bacterium
CAAGGGAGTCGGTTGAAGTTGTCCCAAGCGGTACGACGGAGGTCTGCAATCCAATCGGGTTGCTCAAATGAATCCATCAGGGCCGCAAAGCCCGCTTCATTGAAATCGATTTTTTCCAGTACGTGTTCCATAGCTCTTTTAAATTTGCAATCGGTGTAACGAAGGTTGCTTAAATATTTTTAACGAGGGGATTTGGATGGCGGGGGAACGCCAATTCGGTTTCCCCCATTCCAGGCCAACAGAGGGTTAGCCCACTGAGCCTTCCATTTGCAATTGGATCAGGCGGTTCATTTCCACGGCGTATTCCATGGGAAGTTCTTTGACCAGCGGTTCAATAAATCCATTGACGATCATTGTGCTGGCCTCGGCCTCGCTCAAACCGCGACTCATCAAATAGAACAGCTGCTCTTCGCCAATCCGTGAGACGCTTGCCTCGTGGCCGACCGATACGTTTTGTTCGGCGATTTCGATGTAGGGATAGGTGTCGCTGCGGCTTTGAGGATCGAGGATGAGGGCATCACAGACCACATTGCATTTCGAGTTCACAGCACCTTTTTCGACTTTGGCCAAACCGCGATAACTGCTGCGGCCGCCATTTTTCGAGATCGATTTGGAAATGATTTGTCCCGTTGTATTGGGAGCACAATGAACCAATTTCGCACCGGCGTCTTGGTGTTGACCTGCATTGGCAAACGCGATCGAGAGGATTTCGCCCCGGGCACCGGGCTCCATCATGTAGACGGCCGGGTATTTCATTGTCAAGCGACTGCCCAAATTTCCGTCAACCCATTCCATCACGGCGTCTTGATAAGCAAACGCTCGTTTGGTCACCAAGTTGTAAATATTATTGGCCCAGTTTTGGATTGTGGTGTAGCGGCAGCGACCGTTCTTTTTCACGATCACTTCGACCACCGCCGAGTGCAGGCTTTCGCTGGTGTACATCGGAGCCGTGCAGCCCTCGACATAATGTACTTGAGCACCTTCGTCGACAATAATCAGGGTCCGCTCGAATTGACCCATGTTTTCTTCGTTGATGCGGAAGTAAGCCTGCAAGGGAAATTCGATCTTCACACCTTTGGGGATGTAGATGAACGAACCACCTGACCAAACAGCTGAGTTCAAGGCGGCGAATTTATTATCCGCTGGGGGAATAATTTTGCCAAAGTACTCCCGCAGCAGGTCGGAATGCTCGCGGACGGCCGTATCGGTATCGGTGAAGATGACACCTTTTTTGGCTAAGTCTTCTTGCAGTGAGCCGTACACGACTTCGCTTTCAAATTGGGCCTTCACGCCCGAGAGATATTTCCTCTCGGCCTCGGGAATGCCTAATTTTTCAAACGTATCCTTGATCTCCGCAGGGACGTCATCCCAAGTCTTGCCTTGGTGGTCCGTGGGTTTCAAATAATAAAAAATGTCTTGGAAATCTAGGCTGATATCGCCGCCCCATTTGGGCATGGGCTTGGAGTTAAAAATCTTCAGCGACTCCAGACGGAAGTCGCGCATCCATGTCGGCTCTTCCTTCATTTCTGAAATTTGAATCACGATATCTTCGTCCAAACCCTTGCGAGCCTTGAAGAACGCTTTGGATTCAGTGCGGAAATTGTATTTATTGATTTCGCCAACGGCGTCGTTTTGAGCAATGTCGGTCGCCATGATTGCGGTTTCCTAAAAAGAGTTAAAAGTATGTCTCTGTTTTGACTCGGCGTCTAAATTGACTGCAGACTGTAAATGGGGTCCAGCCAACCGAGCCTAAGTTTCGAATTCGAAATGAAAATTATGTGTTAAGCAATTCCGGGGCGTCGGAGGCGCGAGCGTGATCATTGGCCGAAGCGGCCTCGGGGTTCTCACGCCGAATCCGATCGTAGCCTTGGGAATGCAATTCAGTAGCCAATTCAGGGCCGCCGGTTTCCACAATCCGTCCACCCAAGATAACGTGGGTGTATTGTGGAGGATTGTGCTCCAGTAATTTGTCGTGGTGCGTGATGATCAATAATCCCATCCCTTCACCTCCGATTTCGGCGATACTTTGACTCGCCAAACGAACGGCGTCGGCATCGAGACCCGAATCGGTTTCGTCCAGAATCGCGAATTTGGGTTGCAACATGGCCAGTTGCAAGATTTCGGCACGTTTCATCTCGCCGCCGCTAAACCCGTCGTTTACATAACGACGCGCAAAGTCGGGGTCCATTTTCAACTGGCTCATTTTTTCCTTCAACTCGTTGCGGAATTCTCGCATCGGAATCAGGTCTTCGCCTTCCTTGCGATTCGGGTTACGGACGTTGGTCGTCGAGTGGCGCAGGAAGTCGGCCAGTTTGACGCCGGGGACAGCGACCGGGCGTTGGAAAGCCATAAACAATCCCGCGCGGGCTCGTTCGTCGGCCTCTAGTTCCAAGATGTTCTCACCGTTCAAAAGGATTTCCCCTTCGGTCACGTCGTAATTCGGGTGCCCCATGATCACGAGTCCCAACGTACTTTTGCCCGAGCCATTGGGGCCCATCAACGCGTGTGTTTCACCGCGGTTCAGAACCAGATTGACGCCTCGCAAGATCGGCTTTCCATCGATTTCCACGTGCAGGTTTTTGATTTCCAGAGTATCTAACATGGGTTTCCCAGTTTAAAAATAAAATAGCCGTAGTTTCGGTTTTATGACAAATTTCTTATGGAACGTGACTTGGTTCAAGTCGTTACCTGCTGCATACAGCAGTGTTTTCTTGAACGTTGTTTTCAAATAAATTGAGTGCGATCTTCTGCTCCATCACTTTCCTATTTCAGCGAAGGTGACATCGTCGATTCGGTTGATTCACTTTCGAGGGGAGTCGTCGCGTTGAATGTTGGTTTGTCTATCACAGTAAAAGTACATTTCCCGTCCGCCGAATGGCACTTGCATTCGGATAACTTAACCGAACGCCCCAAGACAGCGGAAAACATCGCTTGCTCGACCTCGCAAATGTCATGTTGTTCTTGACCGGCCAATCCGGGATAAGGACAACCGTTGATCGTCAATACGGGGAGGCTTGTGTCGCCATGGGCGTCCACGGAGACCACCACATCACGAGCCCGCAGGCAATTGGCCAGCGATTGCATTCGCTCCTCAATCGACTCACCGGTCACCTCGATTTTGTACATCGAAGTCATGCGGCGAATGACACCTTGCATTAAACGCTCTCGGGTCGGGACATCTTCAATCTCGCGAATTTCGCTCCACAACGCGCGGGCCAAATCCGCCAGATTGTGCCCCAACGCTTCTTTTCCCGATTCGGTCAACGCGTACTTAAACGAGGGGCGGCCGCGACTGCCAGTCGTATTGCGAACCTCGATCCGCTCAATCACACCACCGGCCGTTAGGCGATCCAAACGCTGGCGAACTGCCGTTCCCGTGACCCCCAATGTTTCACCAATTTCCACAACCGACAGACTGCCCCGGCGACTGATCGCCTCCAGCAAACCACGGTCTGATTTTTCGATGAACAATGCCACGTGAACTCCCTAAAAGTCATTTTATGCATTTTATACATGAATATATGTAAAAAATAAAGGGGCACTGGCAAAACCGGGTGTTTTCCCAGCAATTAACAGGTTTTCAGGGCAATTTCGCGGAAAAGAAATTTGCAGAAGCTAGAAGCTAGAAGCTAGAAGCTAGAAGCTAGAGGGAACGGGTGTCGGGGAGCGGGGCGTGGTACCGGGCGTGGGGCGTGGGAGGTTGAGGCTCCTGCCGAAACTGCGATTAGAAACAAAGTCGCTGGTGGAAGACGTGCTTGGGTTACGGGTCTTGTTCGGGGGGAATGGGGGTGCCGTGAGGGTCGGTGTTGTCGGTGGCAGTCGCGCTATCTAGGCGGTCGCGTAGATCGCGCGAAGTAAAATGCTCAAGCCTTTCCGCCTTGTCATGTATCCGATCGGTGGGGAAATCCAGTTCCTTGACTAGGTAGGCTTCCCACAATCGGTGCGAGCGAATCAGTTCCTGAGCTTGGGCCCTGCCCTGTTCGGTCAAGCGAAGTCCCTCGGCCGTTTGCCGGATCCGTCCCGCGCGGACTTCTCCTTGCAGAACGCGATGGGTCAACCACGAAGACGATACTAGGGTTGTGCATAGATCCGCTAAGTTGATCTGGGCGATAGGGGGGCGTTCTTCATTGCGGTACAAGAGGGCGATGATGTCTTCGGCCAGGATCCGCCAAGTGACTTGGCGCCGGCGAAAGGCGTTGATCAACACACCATGTTTGGGGCCGACCAATGCCGCCGCTAGAAACAAAAGTCCCACGGCCACCGCCATCATCCCCGCTGTCGACGTACTTTGGAAACCGAACTGAGCCGGAACGGTGATGGCCATGACATGCCCGGCAATCGCACCGACCGCGGCGATCAGCGAACTCAAAATCACCATCGTGCTCAACCGATCGGTCATTAGTAGGGCTGCCGCAGGCGGAACAACAAACATGGCCACGACGAGAATGTTGCCCACACTTTCGAAACTGGCTACTGCCGTTACGGCGACGAGGGTCATCAGTAGATAATGTAGCAACGAGGCGTTATAGCCGAGCGTTGAGGCCAAGGCGGGGTCGAAGGAACTGATCCGCAGTTCCTTGAAAAACGCCACTACAAATACCAAATTCAATATCAACACCACGCCCTGCGTGATCACCACGCGGGGCACATGCCAACCTCCGATCTGCAGCGTATCCAACGGCGTGAATTCAATGGCTCCATACAGGACACACCCAGGGTCCAAATCGACGGAGTCGGCCGAGTGGACAATCATGATCAGGCCCAACGCAAACAACGATGTGAACACCACACCCATCGAGGCCCCTTCGTCCACGTTGCCCGCATTGCGAATCCACTGGGTGAACATGGCCGTGATCAACCCGACCAGCACCGCGCCGATAAACATGGGTAAACTTTGGCGGCTCCCCGTCAACAGAAAGGCTGCAGCAAGTCCTGGGAGGATCGCATGACTGATCGCATCTCCCAACAAACTCATTTTCCGCAGGACCAGAAAATTACCGATCAAGGCGGCGCTGACGGCACAGAGGATTCCAGCCACAACGATCCACCCATCGAGGGGCCAATACCAATCGGGGATCAGCCAGTTCATGAGCGACCTCCGTCGGACGATCTCGAGCCCAAGTCATCAATTCGCGTGGACGAGGAAGATTCGTTGACCCCCAACGGATGGGGACTGGCCGGGAAGGCGCCTGGTTGCATTTGTTGTTCCAAAACTCTTTCAAGTTCCGCAATCATCGACGGTTGCAAAATATGTTCGATCATATCCGCATCCCGATCGACCTTGCTGGGGGCAATCTCAGCATGCGTAATAAGGTAAATTTCCCAGAGACGATGCTCATGGGCCATTTTACGAGCGGCGACCAAGCCGGTGGGGGTGAGTTTGATTGTGTCGTTGGGGAGCAAAACGACTTCTCCCTCACGCTCAGCGCGACGAATCTCGCGTTGAAGTTGACGCCGGTTCCAGCTCCGCATGTCGAGAATGTCGGCCACGGGTACCGGCGGACACCGATCCTGCGCGGGGCCTGTTTTCGGTGGCACCATTTCTCCTTGCTCGAACAAGGCTCGTAACAGATGTTGTCGTCCGATGCGACGTTTCAAAACATGTCGTCGCCAAAAACGTTGAATCGTGCCGCGCGCTGTACCGAACAACATGCTGATCATAAAACAAAAACTGCAGGCCAGGACAATCGTGGCTCCCGAGGGGAGTTGCGGAAACAAAGCACTGGCCGCCGAACCGACCACCGCAGCTAGGGTTCCGATCAACGCGGCAATCCAGGTCATGGACTCCATTTGCTCAGTCCAGAATCGCGCGGCTGCGGGGGGGGTGACCATCAGGGCAATCATCAAAATCAATCCCACGGCTTGCAAGCCAATAATGGTGACAACCACGATCATCCCCATCAAAGCCAGATCCAGCACGCCTCGTGAGTAACCTTGGGAACGACAAAAGCCTTCGTCGAAGCAGAGTAGCTTCAGTTCCTTGAACATCATCATTGCCAGGAGGCTGACAGCGAGCCCTGCGCCGCCGATGAGCACCGCGTCTTGTTGCAGCATGGACGCCGTTTTGCCATAAATAAACGACTCCAGGCCAGCGGCGTGCCCGGTGGAAAGCTGCTGGACCAAAACCAAAATCGCGATCCCTGCCCCGAAGAAAACGCTCAACACAATCCCCAGCGCCGCGTCTTCCTTCAGGCGTGGCAAGCGAACGATGCCGATGATCGCCAGGGTCCCCAAGATGCCGCTGATCGCCGCTCCCGTGAGCAGCACCATAAGCGATTTACCATCACCTCCCCAGTAGGTGACCAGCAAGAAGGCGGCACCAATTCCCGGTAACGTCGCGTGACTGAGGGCGTCCCCCATCAAGGCCCGTTTGCGCAGCAGCGCGAAACTGCCAACAATACCGGCCGAGAAACCGAGGAGCCCAGTACCGATCACGACGACCCTGGTGTTGTAATCGCGGAGGGAAAGAACTCGCCACCAATCGCCGGAGTTCAATGGTCGGGACTCGCCGAGTCCTTCGGCCCAACTTGTTCCGGCGAAGCTCCAGGCCACCAAGCCGACGGCCAGTGCCAACCACCAGGACGCCCGCATGGATCTGCCGAATCGGTGCGTTCGCCCAGGGTGTACCGGCGGGGCAGTCACGATGAGCACCTCGCTGTTGGTTGAGGAAACCATGAGATGTGCCGCCGGCGTCATAGGGTTTTACCTCGTTGACGCATGGCTTCGGTAGCTTCGTCCAGCAACGTCAGTCGTCCGCCGTAGGTTTTCTGCAAATTTTCAGGAGTGAAGGCCGTGGCGGTGGGGCCATAGGCGACGACGCGCATGTTCAATAGCATCACATAGTCAAAATATTGAGCCACCGTTTGCAGATCATGATGGATGACCAACACCGTCTTGCCGGTCGATTGCAACTCGCGGAGCACATCGACAATGGCCAGTTCGGTCGCCGCGTCGACAGCCGCAAAAGGCTCGTCCATCAAATACAAATCGGCGTCTTGAACGAGGGCCCGTGCCAGAAAGGTGCGTTGCTGTTGGCCGCCGGAAAGGTGGCTGATCTGCCGATGGGCCAGTTCACTGATTCCCACACGTTCCATGGCCCACAAAGCGCGTTCGCGATGGGCTTTGCGCACCGGACGCAGCCAACCGATTTGGCGGTAAAGCCCCATGGCTACCACGTCGAGGGCGCTGACCGGGAAGTCCCAATCGACACTTTCTCGTTGCGGCACATAACCTACGCGTTGCCGATTTTCGCGATAGGATTCCCCGAAGACGCGAACGCGACCTGAGGAACGGGGGATCAAATCCATGATCGCCTTCAAAAGGGTGCTTTTCCCGGCACCATTGGGCCCGACGATTCCCACTAATTTTCCTGGTGGAACATCGAAGGTCACATCCCACACGACGGGCTTGCGATAATAGGCCACCGTCAAATCGTAAACCGAGAGAGGCAGCGTTTCACTGGGGCGAGTGCTCCCCGTGGGGCGACGTTCCTCGGTGGGAGTGTTCGGGTCGGAAGTCATACGGGTCATTGCTTCACTACTTCACTTGAATAATAGGCTGATAAAATCGTGACGGCTTATTGGGCCGCCTGTTCGGTTTCCGATGCGTCGCCCAATTGACCTTGCCAACCCCTCTCGGGGACTTGGCCTCCCAATTTATGGGCGACCAGCGTGATGTTGTGATCGAGCATACCCAAGTACGTCCCGGTATAGTTTCCCTCGGGTCCCATGGCATCGTATAACAACGGCCCACTGATGGACTGGTTATGCCCCCGGGAGCGAACGCCTGCGACCAACGCTTCGATGCTCCGTTGAGGTACACTGCTTTCGAAAAAAACCGCTGGGAGTCGCTGGTCGACCAACAGGTCCACCAATTGATTCACATGGCGCAAACCGGCTTCCGATTCGGTCGAGATCCCTTGGATTCCCAGCACACGCAACCCATAAGCGCGACCAAAATATTGGAACGCATCATGCGAGGTGACGAACAACCGATTGTTTTCAGGAATCGATGCGATTGCCGCCCGAGCGTATTGGTCTAATGCCAACAATTGTTGGCGGTATGCAGCGGCATTCTCGCGATAGTCACTCGCATGGCTCGGGTCGAACTGGCTCAATTTCTCGGCAACTTCTTCCACGCAGATGACCCACAAGTTCAAATCCATCCAGACATGTGGATCGAAATGGCTATCCCCCTCGCCCAATAATTTCTCAGGTGGAATGCCATTGGCCACGGCGAAAACGGGGCGGCGTTGCCCAATTTTTTGGAGCGTCCCCTCCATTTTGCCCTCGAGCATCAGCCCGCAGTAAAACACGATATCGGCTCGCATTACCAGTCGCACGTCATCCCGACTGGCCTTGTAGAGATGCGGGTCGACGCCAGGTCCCAACATCTGCTTGACAGCAACATGTTTACCCCCGACGGCTCGGACGGCATCTCCGACCATGCCGGTGGTGGCGACGACCGACATTGGATAGGATCCGTCATACTGAACCGATTCGGTTTCGAGACTACTTCCAACGGTCGAGGAGACATCCGATAGACAACCGGATAACAGCAGAGTAAACAGCGAGCAAACGACAAGAGTTGTTTGAAGTCCCAGTCGCGCGGACTCCCTCCCTTGCCCCATTTGATCCCGCGGGAAGAGGACCGGGGTCAACAATCGAGTTAAAATGCCGTTCGGTTTAATTTGTAGCATGTGCTACATTTTAGGGGGACGGAAGGCGCGGCGTCAAGGGGAGTTTGTAGCTGGATATTCGGGAGGGTCAGCGGGAGGATTTGGCTGTGCAGCGCCAATCGTGAGTGACATCCCAGTGTCCGCGCGTTGGTATTGCTGTGTGACAACTAGGAACCATATGTCGGCTTCAGCTCCGCTAACGCTCAGAAAAACGCTGCGTTCGCAGCTAGGATATGAATATTTGATAGTCGTCGTTCGCTGCACGAACAAGGCGGTCTTTACCGTTTCGTTTGCGGAGCAAACGACGACACAATTAGTTAAGGTGTTGATAAATTCACAGTCTAAGCGCGAAAGGCGACGGTAGAAATTCGGTTGATTTTTAGTGCATGGTGCATGGTTGAAAAACCGGGTGACGTCGGAAGTCTCTATTATCCAAATGAGGCTCCTGCCTAAACGTGTATTTCAGCGGCGATAGCCGCGGCAGCACATAGCTGCGGGTATCACCCGCAGATTTGGTGCCCGCTTCAATCCACCTCAGCGGCGATAGCCGCGACAGCAAATTCATCATGGGCCGCCATCCGCGGATTTCTGTCGCCCCTTCGGGGCTTTGAGTTTGGATGGGGGCGTTTATCCGCCGGCTATCACCGGCGGCGAGGTGCTGCGACCGCTTCGCGGCCAAAAGGCATTCCCACAAACCACTCTAGCCGCGACCATCGCGTGGCACGCTAAAGCGTGTACTCCAACGTCACCCGCCCCCAGCTTTGCGTTTCTAGTTTCTAGCTTGTATTTGAGGCTCCTGCCGAAACGTGTACTTCAGCGGCGATAGCCGCGGCAGC
>JBGSIY010000725.1:0-3537 GCA_041742275.1 Pirellulaceae bacterium
TCAACTTACTATAAAAAAACCTTTGAGGCACCCGAGCCATGCCTAAAAAATCCCGGGGGTGCGGGGGCTGGCCCCCGTGCGATCGAAACAACTTAAACACAAAACCAAAAAAACTGTCTCAACCTTGTTGACACATTCCGCAGTCGTTTGAGATACTTGGATACTCGGGCGCTTCGGATTCAGATCAGATCAAACTGGAAACAGAAGCCAGACAGTTACTGAGTTTACTTAACGATCTGCAACACGAGTTTTTTGGACTCAAGTTGAAAGAGGGGGCTGTCGTTCCCCACCATCCTGAGTTTTAGGAAGCAATCAAGAAATAGGTCTTACCATGGAATACATCCCAATTCGCGTCAGCGACATCATTCGGCAGATAAACCGGGATATCTATTTACCGGCGATTCAGCGCGAGTTCGTTTGGGGCACTGATCGCATTGAACGCCTTTTTGATTCGATCATGTCTGATTTCCCAATCGGCTCATTCTTGTATTGGCGATTGGAGCAAAAGAACAAAGACGAATGGCCGGTGTACGAATTCATTCGCGAATTCAATTCGGAAGATCCGCACAACTCGCCTGCCGACATGGCCGGGATCACTAAAGACATCACGCTTGTCTTGGACGGTCAGCAACGAATCACATCGCTTTACATTGGACTCAAGGGATCGTACCGCTATTTCTATTATCGCTGGCGTAAGAACCGGTTGTACCTGGACTTACTAAAGCATCCAAAACCCAACGACGACAACCCAGAGGAATTGACGTACGGCTTTGCGTTCCGGGAAAGCGCTGAACCTGACGGCGATCTTCAGCAGCTATGGTATCCCGTTGGTCGGATACTGGATTTCGAAGACGCCGAAGATGCTAAGTCCGACATGAAATCGAAGTTGGCGGATCTTTCCGAAGAGCAGAAAGAGAACGCCAACAAGCTGATTGGTCGACTGCATAACCGAATCCACACGACCTTGGTTGGCAATTACTACCTGGAAAAATCTCAGGACTACGACAAGGTTTTGCAGGTGTTTGTTCGGGCAAATTCTGGCGGACAAACTCTGGAGTATTCTGACCTATTGCTGTCGACGGCAACTGCGAAGTGGGAAACGCTCGATGCGAGGAGCGAGATTCACGATTTTACTGACGACCTGAATCAGATTGGCAACGGTTACAAATTTGGCAAAGACTTCGTGCTCAAAGCGTGTTTGTATCTGACTGAAGCAGAGAAAGATGGAAAACTTGTTGGCCTTCCAATCCAATATAAGGTCAAGAATTTCACGAAGAACAACCTTAGGACGATCGAAAAGAATTGGGACAAGATCAAGGAGTCGCTTGCGACGACAGTCCGATTGATTTCCAGATTCGGCTTTAATGCAAAGAACATCGTGGCACCGTTAGCGTTGCTGCCAATTGCATATTATCTAAGAAAACGTGGAAACTCGTCGTTCGATGTTTCTTCCAAGACCGAAGACGCCGAGGCTCAAGTTGAGATTCGCAAATGGTTCGTGTTTTCGACGCTCAAGAATGCGTTTGGTGGTTCATCGGATACAACCCTTGGCCGGCTTCGGGAATTGCTGACTGCCTGTGATGCCAACACGCCATTTCCATCAGCGGCTTTGTACACGTCGCTTGGGATCGAGCCTCGATTGAACGACGCAGAGATCGAGCGAATTCTAGGTCATGCCTACCACGGTCGATACACAAACCTGGTGCTTTCCCTGCTTTACCCGGACCGCGACTGGAAGGATGCAGTGTTTCACGAAGATCACATCTTCCCGCAATCAGAATTTCAGGTGAGGCTATTGAAGAAACGCGGATATGATGAAGCGAAGGTGCAATCGTACATTGCCAAATTCAACGTGCTTCCCAATCTGCAGTTGTTGACCGATTCCGAAAACCTGTCCAAGAACGCGACGCCATTCGAGGATTGGATCACGACCCGTGACGCTGCCTTCCGCGCTCGGCATTTGATTCCTGAAATGCCGTCATTCGGATTTGACTCATTCGAGAAGTTTATCGAAAAGCGGGGTGCCTTGATTGTCGAGAAGTTGAAATCCTGGAACCCGCCGGAAATTGACGTCCCGGATGAAGTAGTTCCGGTACCGGTTCCGGTCGTCGAGGAAGACGATGACGACGGTGACGGTAACGAGAACTCAGGAAAAGACTATTCGAAATTCACGGTTCGGATTGGCGACACATCGCACGAATCATTGGCCAAACGAGTGGCCATGCTTACTATCATTAAACACCTGTGCGACCAAGGCGTGACGCCGGAGCAAATTGAAGAATGCGTACCATGGCGTTCCACAATATTCTCCAAAGCGGACGGATCATTGGATAGCGCCACGTTCGTCCAGACCGCGAAAGTGGATTCTGGCGGTTACCGCCGATTCTACTGCGGCGACGATCAGTTGATCCGTAGCAATGGCAAAACCTACGCGATTGCGAATGGCTGGGGCAAACGAACCCATGAGGCGATCCAAAGTATCCTTGATCGATTTCCGGACAAGAACGTGACTTGCGAGCGATGTGAATCCTAGGTGTTTTGATTTTTACCATTGGAAGAGGTGCGAGTTCCATCGAATGTCGATTCCAGAAGATCACCGACGTCTATTGGCGAGGTTGGATTATCAACCAGATTGCGATTCGGCACTATTTGAAGATTCCGAATGGATATTGATTGAACGCTACGGAGCTTGGATGGAAGCATTGGCGACTGGAATGATTAAACCGTTCACGAATGCACAGATAAGATTTTTGGCGGTCGCTAACGACCAGGTTGAACCACAAACCGATTTCGAAATTGTTTGGAAGAAGCTAGCCCGCGTACTAAAACAGAGCGAGTTTGGCGATGTCCATAGGGAGGAAGGATTGGAGGTCGGAAGGATTTGCGGCCGTTGCGGCCAAGCGATTTCACCCGATCGACTTGAAGTGTTCCCGGATGCGACGTTTTGCAAACGATGCCAAGAGAATGCGGAACATGAGCAGACCGATTCCGACGCGAAAGATCTCTACTGCCCAAGGTGTGCAAATCGAGGGCTGAAATCCAAGCTCGTGTACCGTCAGGCGCGAGATCCAGAAATCCGCGGGCATTTTCTTGGCTGTTCGAATTTCCCGGATTGCCGTTATACGGAGAACTAATCAATTGGCTGCTTTTTTCAGGTATGAATTGCCGATCCCGATAATGCGAATTTCTTTGGGTCAAAGGAGGAATCGTTTTGACAAGAGTGTCTGAGCACTACAATCTCAAACGAACCCAACCATCTCTTGACTTCGTGGACGTTGATATTTCTGGGGATATTCGTTTCTTCGTTGATCCTCGTGCTCTTCGTCTGCTTGATACCGAGTGGGGCCATGAGTGTGTTGCACTCATTCAGAGTTTTTTTGACTTTGTCATGCATGCAATACGAAGTGGCGACTCAAAGAAGGCAAAAGAATTGCTGAAAGTACTTCGTGAGCCAAATGAGACCCACTTGGGACTATCCCAAGCTAAGGCGCGAGGTAGAGCACTGGGGCATGAGTCCGCGGGCAACGTTTATGAAGC
>JBGSIY010000726.1:0-2163 GCA_041742275.1 Pirellulaceae bacterium
TAGTTAACTCGAGACTTGAATAACTCGCGACTTAACCAATTCGAAACTCAAACAATTCGAGATTCAAACAATTCCGGTTCCATTTGGATGCGTGGTGTCGGAAGAATTCGAGACATCGAATTTTGAGCCTGCTGGGGAAAGAGGGATGCAATTATTTAGTTCAAACAGCGGATCCATTTTCGCTGAGGTGGCCTGACTGTGAAGTTACCGTCGGCGTTCAAGTACGGGTAATGTAGGTTGGAGACGTTGTTGACATTTTATAAATTTTCTTTTTCTGGGACGGAACGCAAGCTGAAACGATGAGTGACTCCCCGGAAGAATTTATCGACGATCCCAATCTGACGCAGAATGCTCCGTTGACTGACCAGCCGATCTTGCCGGATGCAGGCGATGAGGCGTTGATCGGTCAACAAACTCCGGCAATGAAAGTTCGTTCGTTCCCGCAACGGCCTGGCGTTTATCTGATGAAGGACGACACGGGAGTCGTTATTTATGTTGGCAAGGCGACGAACCTGCGATCGCGTGCGGGCAGTTACTTTCTCAAAGCGGCGGCCATGGAAATGCGGACTGCCCATTGGGTCGGCGAGATCGCTGACATTGACTATCTGGAATGCGAAAGCGAAGTAGACGCGTTGCTGGTTGAATCGCGGTTGATCAAGGACATTCAACCGCGGCATAACAAAGAACAAAAAGACGACAAGACGTTCCCGTATTTGCAGATCACCACTGGCGAAGACTTCCCCCGCGTCGAAATTACTCGCGAGCCATTGAGTTCGGGTGTCAAACTCTATGGTCCATTCACGAGTGTGACGAGCCTGCGGGGCGCTCTGCAGTTGCTGCAAAAAATCTTTAAATTTCGCACCTGTTCATTAGATATTGATGAAAGCTCGGAACAGTGGAAGTGGTTTCGCCCCTGCTTGCTGGCCAGTATTAAGCAGTGCACGGCACCCTGCAATCTACGAATCTCCAAAGAAGATTACCGCCAAGACATCCGGCGATTGCAGATGTTTTTAGATGGAAAGAAAGAGCGCCTGCTAAAACGCATGGAAAGCGAGATGCTCGAGCATTCGAAGAAACTTGAGTTTGAAAAGGCGGCGAAGATCCGCGACGAACTTGATATGCTGCGATCGTTGGACCAACGCGGCGAATTGGATACTCATGCCCAACCGGAAGTGTTCTACATAGACCCAAACCGTGGCCTAGCGGGGCTAAAAAAGATCTTCAAGCTCAGCCAACAACCACGCACGATTGAAGGCATTGATATCGCTCACCTGGGCGGCCAACAAACGGTGGCCAGTCTCGTCCAATTTATCGATGGTCTCCCTAACAAGCACGGGTACCGACGCTACAAGATTCAAAACGTCAAAGGGATCGATGACTATCGAAGTATTCACGAAGTCGTTTCCCGAAGATTCCAGAAAATGTATGACGAAGGGGACCCGTTTCCCGATATTTTGCTGATCGACGGTGGCAAAGGGCAATTGAATGCCGCCGTAGCTGCGTTCGAGGCCCTGCAAATCCCCCTCCCCTTCATTTTAGGATTGGCAAAACAGCAAGAAGAGATTTTTTTGCCTGGCGAATCGGAATCCATCAAACTGAGTCGCAGCAGTTTTGGCCTCCGCTTACTGCAATATGTCCGCGACGAAGCTCATCGATTTGCACAACATTATCATCATATTTTGCGTGATAAATCGCACTTCAAAGAATAAAGTGACCCGTTCGATTACCGATCGCTATTTCTGGCCTGAGAACCATGCGATAAACTTGATTTGGTTTACCGGTTTGCACGAACCGGCTATTCAAAGTCTTCTGTATGGCGGGAGGTAGCCTGCCGTGCTTGTCTAGCCTCCGTTCCATTGCCAATTAATTGATGCCATCAAGTTTGAGAAACGACAAAACAATGAACCGTATCGATGAATCCTCAGATCCCGAACCGGATAATTCCCCGGAACAATCCCCGAATCAGGTCGCTGATTTGAGGCAACAAATAAAAGATCTGGCTCCATGGCATCACGACATTCAACTGACATCGGAACTTGCTACGGGAACTGTGTTTTCGGAAACGGGTGTGTTGAGGCCGGGGGAGAACGACGGAGTCAGTTTAATATCGCCGCGGAAGACTTTTTTACGCCTGATCGATAAACTCTATCCAGACGGGCTGCG
>JBGSIY010000727.1:0-4488 GCA_041742275.1 Pirellulaceae bacterium
CGGTGCGACCGGCGATTTGAATTTGCGAAATCATCTCTTTCATACTGTTAACCAATGGCCCACCACTCGATTTGCAGTCTTTGGCTGTATAGGGGCCACGGCCAAATCGCGTTGGTGCCGCTCCGGAGACTTGATTGTTCATCCCGCGTACGAATTGCACAAAAATCCAGATCAATGCGGATAGGGCGACTGCTGCCGGAATTCCGGCGCCCGCAATAGAATCGGTCAAAAAGTAAAATAGGACGGCCAAAATCAGGGAAACCACCAGTGCCATCCAAGACAGCGGATGGATCATTGAGCCAGCGGATTGGGTGCGGGAATTCGGCAACGGTGAACGCGATGCGAGACTCACTAATTGTGGGTCCACCACTTTCGCAATGATTATAGTAATGTTGTCTGGCCCACCACGCAGATTCGCAATATCCACTAGTAACTGAGCTGCCGCAACCGGTTCGTGAGTGGACAAAATCACACCCAATTCATCATCGTTTACCTGGCCTGTTAATCCGTCGCTGCACAAGAGAAACGTATCCCCCATTTCGACCGGAAATGGCCCCTCAATGTCGACGTTGATTTCGGCATAAGGCCCCAGTGACCGGGTTATGACGTTTTTGGGTATTTTATCCAATTCTCGCTCATCGCTGACTTGCCCTGCGGCTCGCATTTCCCAGACAAGACTATGATCGAAGGTGAGCTGTTCGATTCGGTTGCCCCTCAATCGATAAACGCGACTGTCCCCCACATGGCCGCAATAGATTCCCTCTGGCAACAACAACATGGAACTACACGTCGTGCCCATGTTGTAGAACTCTTCGTTGGCTTGCCCCCGCCGGTGAATCTCACTATTGGCATCAATAATCGCTCGCTTCAGCGACTCCGCGGGATTCGCTCCACCAAATTTGGCATAGAGATGAGGAATATGGTCGACGGCAATTTTGCTAGCGAGTTCTCCGGCCGCGTGAGCGCCCATACCATCAGCGACAATAAACAAATGCCCCCGTCGTTGCCATTGATCAAGGGTGCTGGCAAGCGAGACAAAAAAGTTATCCTGGTTGTTGGTTCGCCGCATACCAATGTCGCTAATTGAAGCGACTTTGAGAAGCGCATCCCATTTTACAAGGCTATTGGTCATGCTGTGACATTGGGTATCCAAAAGGGAGTGCGATCAAGTGCCGTATTCTAACCTCCCCAGCCCCTTTAAAGAACAACAGTTAGCCAGAAAATCGGGGTAGAATCTCGAATAAACAGTCTCTATACTCGCCCCGGTTTCATTGATTCGACCCTCTCAGGAATTACCTCGAGTGATTGGGCAACGCCACTACCACCGAACTCTGTTTTTGGGACTCCTGCTGCTCGCAGGTAATTCCGGATGCAATAGCGTCCAAAAACGCCTGATTGTTCGCACTAATCCCCCAGGGGCCATTGTCAATGTCGATCATCAATTTGTCGGCCACTCCCCCGTATCGGTGCCATTCACCTACCACGGCACACGACAAATTAAATTGGAAAAGGACGGCTTTAAAACCGTTCAAGTCGATGAACGAATTCCCCCCCGCTGGTTTGAAAAAGTCCCCTTCAGCTTCGTTGCCGATAATTTCTGGCCGCGTGAAATCCGCGACGAAAGGGTGCTCGATTTTGAACTGGAACCCAAAGAACAGGTTTCCGAAAATCGCTTACGCGACCGTGCCACAGAACTCAGGCAAAATGTCCAACAGGGAACAGTCACCGTTCCTATCAATCGTTAACAATTTCAAAGCCAGCGTTTTGCCACCCTTTGAAACTGGCTAACAAATCAGGCTCCAACTGAGGCTCGAGGTCGGGCGGAATCAACGCCGAATATTCGCAAAGCGGGACCATCATGGCTTTCCTGACCGCTGAGGATGACATCCGCTCCGGGGTAATGCGGAGCTCGATCAATAGTCATTGGGCCGAACAGCTCCTGCCCATCGAAAGGCGAAAACCGATTTCGCGGCGTTCCTATTCCCGCCTATTCCCGTTTCGACCGGAGACGAAAAAAGCACCTGGGAATTTCACCCCAAGTGCTTATTGAAATTTTTAAACTGGTTGTTCGTCGAAACGAACCATCCGGGATAGATTGAGGCCGACAGTTAACTGCCAGAGACTCTCAAACTACTCGCCTTGCTTGCCGTCGGTCTTGGCAACGGTTTCGCCTTTTTCTTGACAGCAGTCTGTCTCGCATTTTCCTTCGCAGTTAGCAGCTTCGTCAGATTTGGCTTCTGTCGAAACAGTCGTTTCCGCGGAACTACTGCAACAGGACTTGGTTTCGCCTGGAGCCGATACCAATACTTCGGCATCTTTCGAGCAGCAGCTTGGAGTCGCTACTTTGGCAACAGCCGATTCTGCACAAGAACCGCAGCAACCTTCTTTTTTCGCTACCATGGCTTCGCCCGAATCGCAGCAGCTCTTTGCCTCGGCGGCAACCATTTCAGTCTTGGCTTCCGAGCAGCAACCGCCACAGCAACCTTCTTTGGCCACGTCATTGGAAACAGCCGACGCTTCCGAAACGCTTTTCTTCGGACCATTCGCTTTGTACACCATAGTACCAATGGCGCCAAAAGCGGCCAAAGCGATCATTGCAAACAACATTTTATTCATCTGTAAAAGTCCTTAAAATATTTGAAATCAACCGGCAGAAAATTGTAAACAAGAGTCACTTTGACTCCCTCTTCTTTGTTCGTATCCATCCGATGCCTGGAAGACATCGGCTTCACTTTGATTCGTTGTTTTAGCTCTTTGTTCTTTTAGCTCAAATTGTTTGTTTAACTCAATTCATTTCGTGCACTGAGACAACAGGTTTTGACGGCAGCAGGTTTTGAGTTTAGTGGCGTTCCAAAGCCGATTCCAACGGATGTGGCTTTTCTTTCGACTTCAAACCGTAAAAAAGTCCCGATCCGATTGAGCAAGGAATCTACATTTGTACGCGGTGCCAAGCTCCGCAGTTCAGACACCCAAAATTCGACCTCAATTTTGTGCGTGAACTGTCAACTTTGCGTCAATTTTCTAAAGCCTCTGCTTTTAAAAAAATTGAAATGGCGACACCGATTTCATTAACACACCTATCTTTAATCGGCTTCCGTCCGACGGAGGCGACACTCTTATATTAAAAGCACCGATCGAACCGAGCAACATGGAAACACCGACTTGGGGCAAAATCGACTGAAATGCACCTTAAACGGGCAAATACCACCTGCGGCATATCGACACATCGCCAGCTTTTGACTGCGACAAGCACTTCTGGCAGAAATATCATGCTCATCCTCCAGCGGTCCATTCGTTTTCGTATTAGTCCGCATTGGCTTGGTTTCGCCCCGGCACATTGCCTTTGTAACCTGTTCCCAATGCACGCATATCGATAGCTCCCCTCAACCCCAATTGCCGTGGATCCCTTGCCAACGAGTCCGAAAACATTCGCAGGTCATTGACCATCGGTTCCAGTTTCACGATCAATTCCTTGACGTGTTCGACCGTGGCATTCGCGTTGTTATACAGACTGGGGTCTTTTAACAATTTGCCGATGGTCCCCTCCCCTTCTTGAATTTTCGTAATCGTTTCGGAAAACACTTTGATCCGGTCCATCAGCGAGTCGACGTTTTTCAGGCTGGCGTTAACCTTGGCCAACACCTCAGGACCTACATCCCGCAGGACCCCAGTGAACTCCTCTAAGTTGTCCAAGTTTTTTGTGACTTTCCCTGAAACATCGCGGAATGAATTGATCGTGTCGCGAGTATCGACAACGGTCGTTCGAATTTCGTCAAAAATCTCAGGAAGTTTTTTGATCGTTTCTTGGAAGCGAGCTTTCATCTCAGCATCCCCCACAACTTCGTTGATGCCTTCGAAGATTTGATTGAAGTTATCCAATGCGACTTGGGCTTTGCGATTGGTCTCCTGAAAATTCTCCAATAACTTCTTGAAGTCGCTCTCATCGTTGCCAATTGCCGAATTGACTTGATCGGTCAATTGACGAACACCAATCCCCGCTTGCTCAACGCTCGCCCCCGCTTTTTTTACCGTCTCCAGCGCATCAGCAATCTTCGACTCGAGGTTGATGGCCACATCGACAATATCCAACGGATTGCGTTTGACACTGACGTACTTGATCGAGGCATCATTTTTTAGGGGATTGCCTCTTTTCTCGGTGCCTACGGGTACGATTTCCATTACCGAGTCCCCCAAAATGGAATCGGTACCAATGGAAACGATCTCATTCTCATAGATCACTTCATCTGCATCGATCAACAAAGATACTGCGACCTCGTCGTCGTCTGTGCGTACCGAACCGACTCGCCCAATCAAGATGCCGTTTTTGCGTATCGGCGTATTCTGAGTTACCCCTGGCGCAGTGGTCGTTCGCAGATGCAGAGTGTACTTCGATTTCCAACCTTCACTGTTGATGAAAATCAAAATTCCCAACACCACGAGAGCCAGAACCACAAACAGGCCGACTCGCATTTGTAAATGTCGTTCATC
>JBGSIY010000728.1:0-1789 GCA_041742275.1 Pirellulaceae bacterium
TAAATCATGTTATTTGGTTGTTTGTAGCGAAGGTAGCTGCCAGTTGTCCGCACCGGCCGGGACGAGCCCGACGGAAGCGGGTGGGCGCGTCCGCGCCGTGACAATCCTGACGGCTCCAGCCTTCAGCCTTTACTATCATCCGGATTTTTTATCGCCATTCGCTCGGCGAAAGCAGCGTCTTTTTTCAGTCGTTCGCGGAGCCAGAGGAAACTTTTTTTTATCGAACGGTCCTAACTTCGGAGCGGTGGCTTATCGCACAGGGATTTATCCACTCGATCGAGTTTTGCGGACGAATTGCCTTACACACCTTACATGCCTTGATCGGGTCAATTTTTTCAGTTTGAAAAAAAGAGCGATCCACGACATGATCGCGGATCGCTTCAACGGTGGCTTCGGCATTTTCTTGTTTAAGTAAGTTGCTGCGGGTTTACTGCTCCAACTCGAATCGCAATTCGTCGTTACCATTTTTCATGCTCAGAGTTAATTTGGCTTTTTCCATATTGCGGGCAGGGGCCGAAGCCGAGGGAGGAGGCGAAGCTGGGGCGTTCGCCCTAACGAGTGTCACCTCGAAGGATTGTGCGGCCTCCGCTTTTCCGAAGTAGGTTATTTTAAGAAGGCCGTCTTCGATTCGAGCTGTGCCGGTAAGCATTTCAACAGTCGGGTTTGCGACTTGAGTGTTGGCTCGCGACACGACGATAAATCCATCAGCTTTGATCTGAGCGGCCCACTCGCCGACCTTGTCGCCGTTGAGCTTGACGTCTCCGGTCCATTGACCCGCCAAATCTTGGATGGTGAGGGACGGCTTGTTTATAGCCAGTGGTTCACCTGTTGCACCCCAGATCGGCATGGTGTCGTAGGCAAACTTGAGCATGTGATCAACCACTTTCGAGAATCTATCTTCCTCGACGTCAGTTAGCGGAACATCAACGACGATGGAAAGTAGAAAACCGTTGCTGGCAGGCCCTGTTTTGAAGTAGGCTCGGCTCGTCTCGTGGCCACCATTCCATTCCAACATCTTCGCCAATTTTTCGGGGTTGACCTTTTCAGGAATTTGACCGCAATTGAACCAGAGCCGGACCATGTCCGACTGGCCTGGCAATCTGATAACGTTCGCCTGCAAACGCCAGTTGAAATTCTCTTTTGTCCCAGGGGGGTTGTACGTCGTGACCCAATCAAAATAGGTCATGTCACCATTCTGTTTCTGTTCCACCTTGAACAGGTTGTTGGAAACTCGGCGGAGCAGAGCCAGACTATCGGCGGCCGGATCGTCGGTGGCCCGACTATTCTTGGCCGCATAGTCAATGCCTCGACCGTCTGTGGATTGTACGGCTAACGTAAACTCGGGTAACGAGCACAGAATGAGTGAGGCGAGTGTCAAATAGCTGATCTTACGATTCATGGCAAATCTCCAATGTTGGTATGCGAATGGGATGCTTTCATTCACAATACAACGCTGGAATCAGCTTGTGACAGGGATTTACAAAAAAAGTAACCGTTCATGAAATATAGGTTGGGTGCGTTCCGCAAGCCGTTCCGTCGTGAATCGCTAGTCTGTGTGTAAAGCAAGCGATCTCTCTAATCCAGCGTGTTTACCATGCAAGTCACCGCGCGCACCCGACATCCCGTGAACGGTCACAAAAGTTGGCTCAAGACATCGACTCGCTTTCTCTCACCAAAATCATTCCGACACAAGAAATGACCGACTAGAACGGGGCATCGTCGTCTTCGTAATCATTGGCCGCTTCGGCAAACGCCGCGTTGGGATCGGCCGCCGGGGGTGAGGTTTTTC
>JBGSIY010000729.1:0-2155 GCA_041742275.1 Pirellulaceae bacterium
AGAAGCGAGCAGGGCGAATCAAGAACGTCGCTGGCACCCCTTCAGGGTGCAATGTCGGTGGGAACAACGTTCCGGTGGTGTCGCTGCGCTCAACCACCGGCTAATAGCTGGTAACCCCTATCGGGGTAAATCGAGACGTTCCTTCAAAACCTTGCCTGTGGAACAGTCTCGTAACAAAATCCAGTTTATTACATTAGCCGGAACTTATTTCCGTACAATTACCTAGGTGGTTTCCTTTTTCTTTGTTCGCACACGATCCGCTACTGCACGCTCTAACTCCTGGCGGGCTTCCGTCATTTCAATGCGTTTAATCATGAGCCCCGCATAAACGCCAGAAAATGTGGCAAAAATTGTTATGGCCAGTATCTGCAGAGCGGCACCCACAAAACAGAAAATGATCGAGGGTAAATAAAGCATGACGGTTCCTAGAATGAATAGGAGCCAACTGCCAAAACTCGGTGGAACAAACAGCAACCAGTCTGTGTTGCTCATTTTGAAATAATTCAAAGCCTTGGTGGAAATGATCTTGAAGGGTGAGCCATTGTAAAAAGCACTGAAAAAAAACAGTGGCGAAATCAACATGGCTGTCAGCGAACCGGTCACTGCCAACCAAACGGGTTCTTTCGAGATGGCCAGCAGGACCAAGCCGACGAAAGAACCTGGGATGGCGGCTATCCACAGACTGAAGACCATAAAAATCAATTTGGGTATGTATTCACCGAAGGAAAGATCCGGCCAGTCTGCAATATCAGGATTCAAATTCCCACTGCGTTCAAAAACGACTCCCCCCACTGCCAGCGCCAACATCCATCCGAAAACAACAGCGAGGAATCCGGGGAGTCCGCAAATCACGAAGTAAACCGAGACGCTCGCCACTGTCGCCTCAGGCAAGTTCGACGCGTTGGCAATGATATCGAACATCCAATAGGCGAAGGTCAGTGCTGCCAGAGCAATGCCCAAGCGGATTAGGAGCTGAATATTGGCCAGGATTCTCGAGAGCCATTGCAAGGCCTTGCCGTCCATTCCCATCAACGAGTTCAGTTCCATACTGAGTGGGTTGCTTTTCAGTCGCTCTTCCTCCGGATCGACGTAGGATGTCGGGGGAGCCTGATATTGCGATTTTTTGGGCTGACTTCGATCGGCGTCTGCAGGGGGGATCTGTTTTTCTGACTTCGGCTCTTTCGTTTCGTTATTTTTGTTGGAGACGGAGTCTAAATTATCCGCTAGTTCTTCGATGTCGACCGCTTCTTCCAATGAAGACGGGTCGTTCCCGAGCGGTGATCGATTGGGCCAAGACCGAGAGATTGGCGGTTGCGGCAGGACAGGTTCTGCGTCACTCAATTTGTAGACATCGTCGTCATTTTCCACGGGCGCTGGATTTTCCACGGGCGCTGGGTTCCCGTCGGCTGATTCGCCGTCGGTTTCGACGTCAAAGATTCGAAAAGGGTCATCTTCGATCGAAACTCTGGGTTCGGTGATGATATCTCGTACTTCCAGCGGCGCAAGTTGGAGCTCGTCACTCGATTCACTTTCTTGGTCCGCAGCTGAAGTGTCCTTCTCGGCAGTGGAAAAACGGGGATGGGGCCGAGTCGGAATTTCAATGGGAGCCAAAGGCGTGCCCTCCAGGTTCTCCTCGTGATCGTCGAAGACCCGATCGTTTTTCGAAGATTTGATATCGTCAAATTCGATCCCAAAGGCCTTTTGGTTTGCCGACGCAGAGTTGCTAGGTCGCGTTGAACTCTTTGGTTGATTTTGGTTTTCGTCATTCCCTTCGGCGGGCTGTTCTGGCTGAGACCAGGACGCTTTTTTCTTCGATTTTCTGGCCGTGGCGGTAATTTCAGCGTAGCATTCGGGACATTTGATTCTAGAGGATTCTTGATCGGCACCGACAATGATTCGCGTGTCGCAAATGGGGCAAATGACCGTGATGGTTCCCCCCAAATTTTTGGGGTCCGAGATTCCGTCGATTCTCAAGGGAGAATTTGGGTCGTTATCAAATGGATCTTCCGAGGTCCTGGATGAATTTTCAACAGGAAAGTCAATCTCATCCAGTCCCGCCAATAGTGCTTGAGTCAGCGGGTCGTCATCATGTCCGAGCCCCGCGTCGTCAACTGCGGCGTCAGACAGGTGATCAGGGACCTGTTTATTTTTCAAG
>JBGSIY010000730.1:0-4073 GCA_041742275.1 Pirellulaceae bacterium
CTGCCCCGATTGGCGAATCGCTTCCCATTGCAGTTCCCCCGCGCCAAAGGCAGAACCTTTACTTTTCATTTTCCCATCGGCGAAGAACTCTAGCCACGTAGGGACAAACGAGAAACTCCCATCAGCACCCAACGCCAATCCCAAAGCGTCTTCCGCTTGGGCACTTTCGATGTCGCTATTATCTGCGGCGTCCTGGGTTGATTCAAGTTCTTGCAATCGGATGACAACCGTCCCGATGAGGCAGTCACATTCTCACCTGCAACAACCCTTGCATCGCTTTTGCCTGCCTCAATTGTAATCGTCTCATTGACCTTACGTTCAGCCTTGGCACCATCGGCATTTGATTCCGCGTCATTGGCGGGGACAATCTTTATGGCAGGGACGCTTGCTCCCGCCGTGTCGGGTTTATTTTTACTCACAGGGACAGCCTGCCACTGGCCAATTAGTTTTTGGCCTAAACCGTCACGTGCCTCTTTCGCGGCGATTTCATCGGCAGTTGGTTCTATTGCTTCCGACAAAGGCACGAGGACACAAATTTCCGATTTATCTTCGTACATCATGTAGTAACGATCCAATTTGGCGTCAAAACCGATGGGAACGTGCTTACAACCGCCACCAATTTTGGCTTTTCCGATCACGGCCTGCAGTTCACCTTCTTTGTTGAAGCGTTTTATCCAACCGATGCTGGACTCTGCCGTCAGAATATCACCACTGCCCAGGGAGCGGACATTCATCGGGTTGCAACAACTACCGAACCCATTCTGCCCACCTTGCTGGCCAAACTTACTGACTGCCTTGCCATCACGGTCCAGCAATTCCACTGAAAATTTTGTATTGGCTGCGATAATCAAATGATCTTGGTCGCATTGAATGTCGCATTGTCCGCAACATCCCGAGAGTGCATCGACGACTTTGGTTGGCTCAGCAAACTCATGATTCATTCGCCATACTTCGTAACTGTATCCGGCACCACCCGAACAGACGAATAGGTCCTGCTCATTGACGGCCAGAGCAGTGACTCGCATGCGTTGGTTCAACATGGCGTCAACACTAAACATTTGCCCATAGGCGTCTTTCATTTCCGCCGCCTGCTCCTCCTGGGCCTTCTTTTGCTCCTTCATTGCTTGCAGCCGTTTGAAATCCCGTTCGGTCCGATCGGCTTCGGGCTTCTCTTCCATCTTTGCAATACGTGCATCGATTTTTTCAATCATCTCCGTGAAGGAACCCATAACTGCGGCCATTTGTTCTTCAGCGGCAACTTGAGCTTCTGTCTTCATTTGCTCCACATCGCCTAACCAAGGAGAATCGACGATGGTCAAAATCTCGCCTTCGGCCGACAGCTTGGCTAACTTCCCTGGACCAGCCAGGAAAATAATTCCACTGGGAGATTGTCCGATTCCTTGTGGGGCGAAGGGAAGATCAATTTGGCGAATCAACTCACCAGTAGGGGTTAGAAATTGCAAGGCGTTTCCTGTTCCCGACACACAGGCCAATATGTTGCCTGATTGATCAAGGCAAAACGTTGCCAACTGGGCCGGCTCGCCATTCATTTCGGGACGAATGGTGAGCACTTGTTTGTGCGTGGGCAACAATTTCTGAGTTTTGTCAGGCTGGTCGGCCCCGTCATCGACGGCGAACAATCTCAAGGCACTCGATGCTATCAACAACACCACAGCCAAACTCGTCAACATCGAACGAGTCAATTTTTTCGGTCTTGCCATCTCTTCCTACCTCTTCTTTGATTGTTTTTGTTCCCCTGCAGCAGGAAACGACTTTTGCGCCAGTAACGATCAAGATAAGCCTCACGCTCAGACGGGTCAAGCGAAATACCCCAATATCACGCGAGAAAGGGAACGCTTGCAAGTGCCAGCAACGACGGAAAGAGGGCAAACGGGAGCTAGGCAGTGTTGATTCGCCTCACGGTTGATGCGGGGACCCTGTCGGTGCTAAAAATATTCGCTGTGCTCTGGAGTTCCGTTCGTACGTTAAAAACCCGGGATCCACGGTCACCCGCGATCCATCAAACCGAGGCGTTGATATACCTTTGCCCAGGACTCGTTCCCGAAATTTTTCTGAAATTTGGGCCGCTCATTTTAAATAAGTCTACTTATATAGAAGCCGACAGTTGATAGACGGCTCACGGCGACCACAATCCCAAGGCACACTCGCGACGGACATTGTAGGCCTAGAGCTGTTGCTGATAGCCCTGTTCCAAATGGACCATGACCAAGGCGATGTCGGCGGGGGTAATGCCACTGATCCGCTGGGCTTGATCCAAAGTCAGCGGTCGCACCCGGGTCAATTTCTCTTTGGCTTCCATCCGTAACTGCGTGATCAACCCGTAATCAAACCAATCGGGAATTCGTTTGTTGGCCAAACGTTTTTGACGATCGATAGTGACTTGTTGGCGGTCAATATACCCCGAGTACTTCACGTCAAAGCTGACTTGTTGTACGACGTCGTCGGAAAACATAACCAATTGGGGTGCGATTTGCATCAATTCGGCCCACTCCACTTCGGGACGCTTGAGATACTTTTCCAATGAGTGGTTATCTTTCCGGGCCTTGCGCAAAATATCCAGCGCGATCGAGATGCCCTCTTCTTTTTGTGATAACCGATCGAAGCGGCGTTGACCGACTAACCCCAAATCAAACGCCTGTCGCGTCAAACGGCGATCGGCATTGTCTTGTCGTAGCAATAAACGATACTCAGCGCGACTGGTGAACATTCGATACGGTTCGTCAACGCTCCGTGTCACGAGGTCATCGATCAGTACGCCAATGTATCCTGCATCCCGATCGACAATCAACTCGCGATTGCCATTGAGTTTGAGGGCCGCATTGGCGCCGGCAATCAATCCTTGAGCACCCGCTTCTTCATAACCGGTGGTCCCATTGATCTGCCCGGCAAAATACAAACCGGCGACTCGCTTGGTTTCCAAGGTGGGCCAAAGTTGATCGGGCAAACAAAAATCGTACTCGACGGCATATCCATAGCGCATGATTTCCGCTTGCTCTAGCCCCGGTATCAAACGAAAGATTTGATCCTGAACGTCGCGGGGCAAACTGGTCGAAATCCCGTTGACGTAAATTTCCTGAGTCGAACGTCCCTCGGGCTCCAAAAACAATTGATGACGATCCTTGTCGGCAAACCGCACGACCTTGTCTTCTATCGAGGGACAATACCGTGGTCCCCGAGTTTGAATTTGCCCGCTATACATGGGGGCACGGTGCAAGTTGTCCCGGATCAACTGATGAACGGCTTCGTTAGTATAGGTGCTAAAACAGGGGAGTTGCTCGACGTTTAATGAGTCGTTCAAGAACGAGAACGGAATCGGATTGTCGTCGCCGGGCTGAAGTTCTGTTTTGGAAAAATCGATCGTTCGCGCATTGAGTCGAGGTGGCGTTCCCGTCTTAAAACGATCCATCTCAAACTGCAGTCGCTTGAGAGCGGCACTGATTCCCGACGTGGTCCCTTCGCCCGCTCGACCACCCGCAATCTGAGCTTCGCCCGTATGCATGATGGCCTGCAAAAAAGTGCCTGTCGTTAAAATCACCGCTGACGCGCGATAGGTCGCTCCCCCTTTGACGGCCACGCCGACCACACGCGGTTGTGAGGACGCCGAGTCCTCGGTGATTAAATCTTCGACGATTTCTTGGCGTAAGGACAGGTTCGGTTGGGATTCAACGGCGTTCTTGATCCAGTTCTGGTAGGCTTTCTTGTCGGCTTGGGCCCGAGGACTATGCATCGCCGGACCTTTGCGGAGATTCAACATGCGAAATTGAATTCCGGTTGCATCGATGGCTTGCCCCATGATGCCACCGAGGGCGTCGATCTCGCGCACCAAATGCCCCTTGGCCACACCGCCGATCGCTGGGTTGCAACTCATTTGTCCGACTGTGTCGAGGTTGGTGGTGATCAACGCCGTCTTGGCCCCCAACCGCGCCGCCGCCATCGCGGCTTCGGTCCCGGCATGCCCCGCCCCGACTACCACCACATCAAACTCATAAACAGATTCAGCCACATCCACCTCGATAAAAATAAACTCCCACGCCGCCCCTGCTATTTTGTCG
>JBGSIY010000731.1:0-4022 GCA_041742275.1 Pirellulaceae bacterium
GAGCTCGCTCTGGGCGTTGGGGATCCTCTTACTATTTTCACTTTCTACTTTGCCCACAACCGCCCAAGTGACCCAAAATCCGCTGGATGCACAACTCACACTTGAGAAGGCAACATCTGGAGTGACCGTTAACGTCGCAGGGGAACTTTTCACGAAACTAAATACCCAAGACTATCGGCGTCCGATTTTGTATCCGGTCTATGCTATGGGCCAGGTTCCCATGACTCGCGGATATCCAGTGGAAAAATTGCCGGGAGAAGCGACCGATCATCCCCACCATAAATCCATCTGGTTCGCCCACGGAGACGTGAATGGCACGGATTTCTGGACTGAAAAAGGCTTAATCCGCAACGTATCTACAGAAGTTCTGGCGGATCATCCCTCAAGTGTTCGTTTGGTCAATCACTGGATAAATGGTGAAATATGTGAGTGCGAAGAAACAACAACCTATACCTTTGCCTGTCGCGAAAATTTGCGCTGGATTGATTTGGATATCTCACTAGAAGCCTGCGATCGAGACGTTAAATTCGGCGACACCAAAGAGGGCTTGATGGCTGTCCGTGTTCATCCGGGAATGAGATTAATCCCAGATCCAAAACAGGGTGTCACCGAGGTTTTTGGCTCCATCATCAACAGCGAGGGGGACGGAGATGGCAAGGCCTGGGGCAAGGCAGCCAAATGGGTTCGGTATGACGGTCGCGTCCCCAGCGATGGGAAGGCAGATCGGTCTTCGGTGGCCATCGTCCTGATGGACCATCCTCAAAATTTTCGGCACCCGACAACTTGGCACGCCCGAGACTACGGACTCATGGCCGCTAATCCCTTTGGTTTACATGACTTTGGATTCGGCCCAAAAGGGACCGGTGACTTCACTTTGCCCAAAGGAGAGGCCTTGCGATTTCGATATCGTATCCTCTTCGCTAATTTGGAACACGGCCAATTGGATACCGCTGCTGAATACGCCTTATTCGCAAAGTCCGAATAAGTTCTCTTTCCCTTTCGCTTAAATCAATACCTCGCTGGTCATTCGTAAACCGTTCGAATTCGAGGCCTGGCTGATTTGGAGCGCCGCCACGTCGCCCCATGCACCCGCCCATTTGATGCAGTTTGGCTCCTCATTCCCCCCCGCATCGAACGAACAAAATCGCCAAATAAGCCCCAAATGGGGCCTTGCGTTAGGCAATTTGAGTCCTGCAATAGGGCTGTATTTTAAAAAAGAACCTTGATTCCGTGATTGTGCTCTTCCCTATATTCGTGTTTTCCATGGCGGAAACAACCAGACGAAAAACGAGTCATTCTCGATTTTGTTAGCCCCCAGCGAATGCCATAATGACCATCGTCTCGACGTCATGGTCGGATCCACGTCGACTAATTAATAAACCCCCGAGTAAAGGATGCCTCCATGCATTTTATTTATCGAAATCATGCAGAACACGTAATTCCAAATTCAATTCCCAACTACGACTCAACACGGGTTGCCTATGACGTGGATGCAACAACGATTGTCCAGGAACTAGTGTTGAAAAGTACGATTCAGTTCCGATCAGAGGAAATTGCCAAGGGCTGGACAAGCCAACAACGAGCAGAACGCCGACGCGCCGGAGCAGATTGCCGAGCCTGGCTGTTGCATCTTCTCAATCAATCTCAAATCAACTAGAAACGGACTAACATGTCAGTTCAGAAAATACTTTTAGCGAACGTCGCGTTCAAACAAGGAATCTTGAGCACTTTTGGAAAACTCGATGACTTTGACATAGACAAAATCTCCGGAAGCCCAGAACGTTTATTAACAACACTGATGGACCGGTATGGCTGGAGTCCCTCTTATGCAAAAATACAAGTCGAAACGTTCTTAGATGAACGTCTCGCGGTCACCGCGTTTTAAAACGAGACGGATTAAGCCGCATATAGCCATTACGAACAGCCGCTGAGTGTCAGTATTGTTTTTTTGCTACTCCAGTTTGGCCACTCCTATCCAATCAACGAGTAAACCCGCCCGGCTGATTGATAGAGAACTAGAAAAAAGCTTCACGGACGCAATTGTTTACGCCAGATCATGGCCTTCTTGCGTTTAGTAATTGTCCAGAAATAAGTTCCCGGACGAGTCGAAACGCATGAGCGTCCGATTCCCTTTTAATACGGGTGCTCACGCACGCCGACTAATTAAAAAAATGGAATTTTGTTTCGGGACTGTTCCTCAGGATTTGTTCTGAAAGAACCTCTCGATTTACCCCGATAGGTTTTATCAGCTTTTGGCTGGTGGTTGAGCTCAGCGACACCACCGGAAAGGTTGTGACCAACGACATTGCACTCTGAAGGGGTGCCCGCGACGTTCTTGATTCGCCCTGTTCGACTCAATTTCGGTTTGGTGAAAAGAGAATACGAAATCGGAACCGTGATCTCGCGGAGCTTAAAAGACGAGCAAAGGCCTGGAAAACCTTCGCCGCCGACAGACCAAACGCGAAACTTATTGTTGGGCATATCCTTGGGGTGAAACCAATTATCTTGAACTCCATAAAGGCGTTGTCGGCACATCCCAGTTCAGCCTCCGACATCCAGCGCACTTCAGAGGCGAGCTCGGATGGCTTTGACTAACTCCACTACGGCCAAAGGGACCAGTGAACAAGCAACGATCACTCCCCATTCGGCTGCGGTTGGCGCGACTGTATCGAGCACCCTTTGCAACAGCGGCAAATAAACCGCAGCGATTTGTAATAGCAAGCACAATCCTACAGCCGCCCACAGCCAGCCATTGGTGAACAGGCGGCCATTCAGGGCCGAATGTTCTTGCGAACGCGCGTTGAACGCATGGAAGACTTGAGCAATGGCCATGGTCATAAATGCCATTGTTGTCGCACGTTGCAAACCCGATCCTTCTGTTCCATGCCAATTCATGCCGATAGCGAATGCAACCAAGGTAACGCTCGTAAGCAGCAGGCCTTGCCAAACAATCAAGCCGATAAATCGCGGCGTGAGCAACGCTTCTTGGGGATCTCGGGGGGGCCGCTTCATCACATCGGGAGCCGACGGTTCTAATGCCAGGGCAAAGGCAGGAAAGATGTCGGTAATTAAATTGAGCCATAGGATTTGCAAGGCCACGAGCGGCAACGGCCAACCAAACATCAGGGCCAGGAAGACGGTGAGGATTTCTGAAAAATTGCAAGACAACAAGTAGTGTAGAAACCGTAAAATGTTTTGGTAAATGACACGGCCTTGTTCGACCGCACCGACGATACTGCTGAAGTTGTCATCAGTGATTACCATATCGGCGTTTTCTTTCGCCACCTCTGTCCCCTTGATACCCATAGCGATACCAATATCGGCCTGCTTCATTGCCGGAGCATCGTTGACACCATCACCCGTCATAGCAACGACATGCCCTTGTTCCTGAAACGCGTGGACAATATTCAATTTGTGCTCCGGCGTAACGCGGGCAAATACGGCGACGTCCGCAATCGCTCGCCTCCAGCCCTCGGGATCAAGGTCCATAAGTTCCCGTCCATGAACCGTGCGTAGCGGTTGTCCCTCAGGATCAATATCAATGCCCAATTGCTTCGCAATCTCGGCGGCCGTCGGCTGTTGGTCGCCAGTGATCATTACGGTTCGAATGCCTGCCTCGCGACAAATGGCGATGGCAGATTTGGCTTCGTCGCGAAGCGGATCAATCATGCCCACCAGTCCGACGAACGTCAGGCCATTTTCAAAGTCAGCTTCGGTAAAATCTTCTGGAATTTCCCGATAGGCAAGGCCGAGTACCCGCAATGCATTGCTCGCCAACTTTTGATTTGCGTTTTTCCAGTGCTCTCGATCTCCTTGCGTCAGGGACGAGACCCCGGTGGCGCGCATCTGTGACTTGCTCGCGGCAATCATTGCCGAGGGTGCCCCTTTGACGTACGCCAGAGTCTGGCCTTGCGGCGTACGATGCACGGTTACCATCCGCTTGTTGGACGCATCAAAGGGCACTTCTGCTATTCGCGGAAATTCGTTAGACAATTGGGCAACGTTCATTCCGGCCTTTTCAG
>JBGSIY010000732.1:0-6604 GCA_041742275.1 Pirellulaceae bacterium
GGCCGAGAATCGTCCACCCCCCACCGGCGGCGCAGCCAAACAAGAAGAACCCCCACCACACACAAAAATCACCAAAATAGTTGGGGTGCCGCGTGTAACGCCATAGTCCACGGTCCATCACCCGTCCTCGGTTTTCGGGATCGGCTTGGAACTGTCTCATTTGATAATCCCCGACCGCTTCGAAAAACAAACCGATACTCCAAATAGAGAATCCAAGAATGGCAAATACCATCCAACCTGTCTGATAACCCCAAACCAAAGCCGCTTGTATCGTCAACGAAACAAACCACATGATTAAGGCCTGTAGCCAAAACACCGTGAACAAACTCACCCATCCGAATCGGCTTCCATGCTTGGCTCGCATCGCTGCGTAACGGCGATCCTCTTCTTCACCCCAATTTCTCCAAGTCAAATACACGCTCAGTCTTAGGCCCCACAAGGTGACCATGGTCAATAACAGTAGGGTGTATCCATCGTTAGACATCTCCCGCAACCAAGTGGCCCAAGCGATGATAACAAACCCCAACCCCCAACAAGGGTCGACAATACTGGCGTTACGCAAAACCAGACTCGCGATCCACAGCAGTGTGGATAAACCAAAAACCAAAATCAAGGTCCCGCCGGCGATTTCCCAAAATTCAATCAACGAACACCTATCCTCAAAAAAATGGACTTCAATAAATCGGCAGCAAATGAAATGGGCAAGTCGACGGACTTCCAATTCAACCTCGGAGCCTATTGCCAACTCAATGCGTATGCCACCAGCGAAAGCCCGGCCTTCAGTTTACAAAAAAGCGACGAAATCGTTGGCATTTTTCTTAACTCAGAACATCGTTCGACATCCTACCAGCCCCAACCGAAAAACACGGCGATTCCTAACATTTCCACGCAATTCTTCCGCATTCGCCGTCCTTGCCCGGTGCCCCGCGTCGTTATTCCCTCTCGCGAAAGCGACGAACACAGTCTGAAAACTTAGGGAACGTACAGCCGCTGCGACGAACGCTGTATAAAAAGCTGGGGTTGAACCTAGAGTACACAACTCGAAAAGACTCTATAATCGGAGGGGATATGCAGCGGGGATTTTCGGGAAAAGCTTTAAAACTCCTGTTTATCCGTCAGTAGATCACCAACACTCCACGGCTCCATGTCGGAATCGCTGCCGTCCGCAGCGGTGGATTCAACAGAGAAAAACCGAGGATTGTGAATGCATGTTGACTACGAAACCAAACCCGTTGAACGAATATCCCCTTCTGGTCGTAGAAATGAAAACAAAAAAAGGCCAAAACTTTTGGTGCCCCGCCAGTGTGTTTTCGAAAGAGCAGAAAGCAAGTGTACATCACCCCGGCTAAAATCAGCCATCGAGTCGACGATCGTCTTCGTTAGCGAAATCTTTAGCACCTTAAAAGGCAATCATCGAATAGGAAAAAACAATTTGGATAGGCTAGAGGGGAACGGGCCCGTTTGGTCAGGAGTTGTTCGAGGCGACGCGAGCCGGCGCTACTGCAGATTTTGCTCGAGACTCGTTGGCTTCTGAAACGTTTTAGTTTTTAATGCAAGTTTAATCAGTTTTTTAAATTTAATTTTGGAGTTCCAATGAATCATAAAACGGGGATGGCAAGTTCGGGCGGGGCAAGTTCGGGCGGGGCAAGTTCTTTCAGGGGCATGGTGAAGGCGGGTTTGGGCCTAAGTTTTTTTGCCGTTTTTATCTTTGCCACCACGGTTGTCCACGCACAACAAAACAAAGTTGCTAAAGATCCCCAGGAAACAACGCCGTTGAAGGCCGGGGCCGAAGTTCCCCAGGTTGGCTTTCACGACGCGGCAGGCCAAGCAGTGACGTTGGCATCGCTCTATGCTCAGCGCCCCATCGTTTTAATCTTCTTTCGCGGCGGATGGTGCCCGATTTGCACGCGCCATACACAAGAAATCATCAAGGCCTATCCTGAAATCCAAGATCTGGGATTTGAAGTAATCGGTGTCAGCCCCGATAGTTCGGAAAGCACCCAGGCCAATCAAAAAACGAACACGGTCCCATTCCCACTCCTATCCGACGCCGATGTCAGTGCGTCCCAAGCGTTTGGACTAGCATTTCAAGTGGATGACAAAACCATCGAACGCTATCGAGGTTTCGGTATCGATCTGCAAAAGGCGTCGGGGCACGATCATCGGACCCTCCCGATCCCCGCGATCTATGTCATTGATCAAAGCGGAAAAATTTTATTTGCTCATAGTGATCCCGACTATCGACGACGATTGGAACCGAAACTTTTGTTAGAAGAGCTCACCAAGCTGAAAAAGTGAGGCACGGTCACCACAGTTCCAAGTCAAATTCAGGTAGGCCAACTTGCGTCACAAGGTCTCCTGATTTTGACTTTCGCAACCCGCTTTCAAACTTAGGAATCGTCCCGTAATAAAATCGGTTTTTAAAATTAGCCGGAGTGCACTAGCACCCGGTTTTGCAGGGAACCCGACGCTAGCGCGTTTCGGCTAATCCGGGAACTTAATTCCGGACAATTACTTAAACAAAAACTCGAAGGGAAAAATTATGTTTTGCCAAAAGAACATCTTACTCATTGTTTCCACCTTGCTCGTATTGAGTTGGGCCTCGCCGGCGATTACCCATTGGGTCGCACCTCAAGAGGCGGTGGCAGCGGTAGCAGATGATCCCTCTCAACTGACAATTGTTTGGACCAGCGGTGATCCCGAGGTGGCTCATCGTATGGTATTGATGTACTGCAGTGCCGCTAAAAACTTCAAATGGTTTGACAAGGTTCGGCTCATTGTTTGGGGGCCCAGCGCTCGGTTGGTCGCGGCGGACAAGGAAATTCAGGCTAAATTGAAAGAGATGCAAGAACAGGGCGTCGTGTTGGAAGCCTGCGTTGTCTGTGCTAATTCGTATGGTGTAACTGAAAAACTCAAGGAACTGGGTTTGGATGTGAAGCCAATGGGAAAACCCCTTTCAGATTCTGTCCGCGATCCGACGATGCACTTGCTCACGTTTTGATCTCGCCGACTTTCCGCATTTCATTCGTTGATTTTTTTCGAACTATTTTTTCCGATCGCTGCAGGTACGTTGCAATTTTGGTTCCTGGGGAGTGCGTACAACAGGGTTATTTGGGCAAAACGTTTAGCCCCCGAACGCCTCGTCGGCATGCTGCCATCATGACGGAATCATTTTAAAAAAAGAGGTAAAAAAGCGGAACTTTTTGGACATGTGTTTGCGTCGAATGGGCTAGGACGAAAAAAAGGGAGAAGCGAATTCAGGTCGCGATTCTCAGAATGAATTGCCAGCTGGTTGCTGAGCTCTGCCGAACAACCCTCTCCCTGGGTGGCTCTGGCTGCGGCCTCGCCTGATTTGTCGTTGGAACATGGGGAACGAATGAGAGTCAGGGACGCCAAGGAATTCAATCCTAAGACGACGCCTTGGATCGAGCCGTAAACCGTCGTCCCTTCGGTCGCGAATCCGTTCCGCCGGCCCTTTTGAAAAAATCAATTTGTATTCTTGAGGATAAAACAACCATGTCACGATTTTCTTGCCAACGCGCCACCCCCAAAACGAATGTTACCATCCCCAATCCACTGCATCCCCTACGACGTGGTGTTGTTTTGATCGCGTGCTGCTGTTTGTTAGCTACCAGTGTGAGTTGCACCGCTCAGAACAATGGCCCATCACTGGATCGCAAAGCGGTGATCAATGAAGATGTCAAACGGGCGTCCCAGGCCAGTAATGAATTCGGCCAGGCCTTGTTTGATCAACTCGGCGACAATAACGAGAACATTTTTTTCTCCCCTACCAGCATTTCTACTGCACTTTCCATGGTCTGGTCCGGTGCCGCAAACGATACGGCCAACGAGATTCAAAAAAGCCTGTTTGTTCAAGCAGAAGAAGCAGAACATCATGCAGCCAATGGCGAACTCGTGCGGTTATTGAACGAACAGGGACCTGGTTTCGAAATCCGCATGGCGAATCGATTGTGGGGGCAAAAAGATTTGACCTTTCAACAAAACTATCTGGACGATCTACAAACCCATTATCTCGCGCCGATGGGTTTGGTCGATTTTATCAATGATGCAGAACCGAGCCGGCAACTGATCAACGCCTGGGTCGAAGAATACACGAATGACCGAATCAAAGATCTCTTTGCTCCCGGAATATTGAACTCGGAGACTCGCCTCGTGTTGGTCAATGCGATTTACTTTAAGGCCGATTGGAAGACGCCCTTCAAAAAAGAAGCCACCACCAACGAGGACTTCCGCCTGAAAGAAAACGAAAGCGTGCCGGTCCCGATGATGAAGTTAAACAAAGAATTTCTTTATCATGAATCCGATTCGGCTCAGTATTTGAACTTGCCCTATGCCAATTCCGCTTTGTCCATGACCGTCATTCTACCGAAACAATTCGGAAAAATCGGGGAACTCGATTCGGATTGGTTGGCGGGAGAGGCCGCGACTGTCCGCCGGCAAATGCGGAGCCAAGAGATTCAGCTTTCGATCCCCCGGTTTAAAATGCAGTCCCAATTCCTGCTGGCAACACCCCTCCAGAAACTAGGAATCTCGCAGGCGTTCACGGACGACGCCGACTTTAGCCGCATGACAACTGCCGACCAGCTCAAAATCAGTCATGTGATTCACAAAGCGTTTGTGGAAGTCAACGAACAGGGGACTGAGGCTGCGGCGGCGACTGGAATCGCCATGGGCGTCACGTCGGCGCCGATGCCCGATCAGCCGATCGTGTTCCGTGTCGATCAGCCATTCTTATTCTACATTTGCCATGAACCCAGTTCTGCGATTCTCTTTGCGGGTCGAGTGGTCGATCCTCGCTGATTTTCTGTCGTTTCCCCTATGCCGCTTCAGCTCAGTATGGAAGAATGTCGACCGATTTGATAAATCTAGGGAGTGAACGACTCCATTCGGCCATGATTCCATGTTTATCCTATCGTCATTTGCGGTTACAATGAGTGGTAGGGGATTGTGGCAAGCAAACAGTGACTGCAGCGGTAGATGATTTGTCTCTGCGAAAACACTGTTGCCCCAAAAATCCTCAGGCCGAAGTCATGGTCTGACGAATTTGACGAAGAGTCACATGTTCGGAAGGGAACAATGGGCACGCGAGGGAAAATGGAAACGAATGGGAGACCGGGCGCGACTGGGGCACAGGGAACTACTGGGGCACAGGGAACTACTGGAGCACAGGGAACTACTGGGAAACTGGGCTCGACGCGGAAAATAGACACGACGCAGATCGAGTCAATCATCGAGGCCCACCGTCATCGACCGGGGGCGACATTACCGATTCTGCACGACATCCAACGCCTTCTCGGCTACATTCCCGATGATGCGGTTCCGTTGATTGCCGACGGCTTGAATTTGTCCCGCGCCGAAATTTATGGTGTGATCACGTTTTATGCCGACTTCCGCCAAACACCGCCGGGCCGGCATGTTTTGCAGCTCTGCCGCGGTGAGGCGTGTCAAGCCATGGGCAGCGAGTCATTGGAAGAGCATGCAAAAACGGCACTCGGGATTGACTATCACGAAACAAGTGCCGATCAAGCCGTAACGTTAGAACCGGTTTTCTGTTTGGGCAACTGTGCTTGCTCACCCTCCCTTCGTTGTGGAGATCGAATCCTTGGGAGAGTTGATCGCGAGCGACTTGATCTGTTGCTCCAAGAATTACGGCAGGAGTCACAATCATGAGCATTCGCGTCTATGTTCCAGGGGATACAACAGCAGCTGCGGTTGGTGCCGATGAAGTCGCGTCGGCGATTGCGGCCGAAGCTCGGGTTCGCGGTTTGGAAATCGACCTTGTCCGCAACGGTTCTCGAGGGATGTTCTGGCTGGAGCCATTGATCGAGGTCGAAGCGAAACAAGGTCGCATCGCTTATGGGCCTGTCACTCTAGATCAAATCGGTTCATTGTTTGACGCGGACTTCTTACACGGCGGACAACACCCTCTATCGCTGGGGCTGACCGCAGAAATCCCTTTTTTCCAACGACAGGAGCGATTGACATTCGCTCGTGTCGGCGTCATCGACCCCTTGTCGCTGGCAGATTACGAGTCCCATGGGGGGTTGACCGGACTGCGCAAGGCATTGTTGAGCTCCCCAACCGAACGGGTCGCAGCGGTCACAAAGTCCGGCTTGCGTGGACGTGGCGGTGCGGCCTTTCCAACAGGTATCAAATGGCAAACCGTCCTCAATGCCGACGGGGACCAAAAATATATTGTCTGCAATGCTGACGAAGGGGACTCGGGGACGTTTGCAGACCGCATGTTAATGGAGGGTGACCCCTTTTGTTTGATCGAAGGCATGATTATTGCCGGTTTGGCAGTCGGTGCGAATCAAGGCTACATTTATCTTCGATCGGAATACCCACGTGCATGGAAAACACTGAATCGCGCGATTGAACTGGCACAAACAACTGGGGTGTTGGGAAAACAGGTGTTGGGGTCTGCACATGCCTTCGAGTTAGAAGTGCGTTTGGGGGCAGGATCGTATATCTGTGGTGAGGAAACGGCGCTCTTGGAAAGTCTGGAGGGGAAACGAGGCGAGGTACGCGCCAAACCACCCTTGCCAGCCATTAGCGGTTTGTTCGGCAAACCTACGGTCGT
>JBGSIY010000733.1:0-2006 GCA_041742275.1 Pirellulaceae bacterium
AGGGTGGCGTTACTTTCGCCAATGGGATCGTGGATTTAAACGAAAAATGTTGGATCGGAGTCGATTTGGGCGGCACAAAAATGTTCGCTGTGGTTTACGACTCCAAATTTAAACCTTTGGGCTCGGCGCGTAAAAAAACGAAAGGTCATGAGGGCATGGCCGTGGGCCTGGAACGCATTAATGATTTGATCGGCAACGCGATTATCGAAGCCAAGGTCAAACCGGAAGATATCGGTGGCTTGGGGATCGGTTGCCCGGGCCCACTGGATTTGCAAAAAGGAGTGATTCGTGAAGCCCCAAATCTGGGCTGGTGCAACGTTCCGATTCGCCAAAGTATCGAGACCAAATTCGGCTTCCCCGCAGTGGTCGGCAATGACGTCGACTTTGGAGTCTTTGGTGAGTATTCCTTTGGAGCGGGCAAAGGGGCTCGGTGTGTTGTCGGTATATTTCCGGGAACAGGAATCGGAGGCGGGTGCGTTTACGAAGGGAAAATTTTTCGCGGCGCTAATTCCAGTTGTATGGAAATTGGGCATATCCCAATCGGAGCCGGTGGATTGCCCGATGGAGCCGGAAATGTCGGAACGCTCGAAGCGGTGGCCTCGCGATTGGCGATCGCAGGTGCAGCGGCCCAAGCTGCGTTTCGAGGTCAGGCCAAATCGCTAGAAAAATCGGCTGGAACGGACATCACGTCGATTCGTAGCGGACAACTGGCAGACGCCATCAAAAACGGAGACAAAGCCGTCGAAACCATTGTCTTAGCCGCTGCCGAGTATTTAGCCGTAGGAGTCGTAACAGTCATCCACTTGATGGCTCCCGATGTTGTGGTCTTGGGCGGTGGATTGGTCGAAGCGATGCCCAATTTAATCGTCAACGCCATCTCAAAATCAGTCGATCGTCGCGTGCTACCGGCGATGAAAGGCATTTACCAAATTCGTGCCGCCAAGTTGGGAGATGATTCAACCGTCATGGGAGCCGCAGCAGCAGCGCGCGCCGAAATCGTCTCACGTCAGCCTTGACCAATATACAATTGAAATCATGAGCAACCTAGCACAAACAAATTCGCTTCCGTTCGAAGGTCCGCCTCCGAAGTTGGTCGCAGTCGTCGATATCGGGGCGACGTCTATCCGCATGCAGATCTCGGAAATTGCCGACTCCGGTGAGATCCGCAAGTTGGAATCCCTGTCGTTTGGTGTCAGCATTGGACGCGATTCTTTCTCCTCGGGGTCGATTTCCAAATCGACGATTGAAGAATGCGTCCGGGTTCTCAAAATTTATCAGCGTAAGATCTTGGAATACGGCATTACCAACCCGCGCGAAGTTAAAGTTGTTGCCACCAGCGGCGTAAGCGATGCGTCTAATGGTTTGGCTTTTTTGGATCGAATCTATATCGCTACCGGCTTGGAAATCGACTCGTTCAATGAGGCCGAACTCCATCGCGTTACCTATCTGGGAATTCAACCGTTCTTCCGCAATTACTCGGAACAGTTTGGTGCCCGGAGTGTGGTCTGCGAGGTCGGTGGGGGGACAACGGAATATCTGCTGCTGGAAAAAGAAGATGTAACGTTCTCCCGATCCTTTCGCATTGGCTCGTTGCGAATGCGGAAGGCACTTGAGGCCTACGATGCTCCGGTTGCCAAGACGAAAAGGCTGTTAGAGTCTCAAGTCAAACACTTTGTTCAGCAAATCTTTAACTTGTCCGGTTGCTTGCCCGCCCAATATGTGGCCATGGGCGGCGACATCCGATTTGTTGTCAATTTCTTGAGTTTAGAATTTTCGGAAGGGCAATTGGCGGAACTCCCGTTGCCCGATCTGAGGGAATTTACCAATGAAGTGCTCAATGAACCGGCCGACCGTATAGCCGCTCGCTATCATATGAATCAAACCGACGCTGAGTCGCTAGGGCCCGCTTTGTTTTTGCATTTAAGTATTGCTGAAGCCTTTAGTTCCGACACTGTGTTAGTAGCCAATGTGAACTTGCGAGACGGTCTGATCAAAGAAATTGCTCA
>JBGSIY010000734.1:0-1978 GCA_041742275.1 Pirellulaceae bacterium
AAAAGATCAAAGACAAAGCCGTTGAGCTGAACAAAGAAATGGAAGCCAAAGTCAAGAAAATGCGAGCAGAAATGCAAAAGGAATTGCTTGGACTCTTGACTGCCGATCAGCGTGAAAAATTAGAAAAAATGCGGGGAGATGATTTTGAATATCAACCCTCAGGCCCCCAATTTAAACTCGGCGGCCGTCGCGACAAGTAACACGTCGGCCCGTTGAGGATAGGCCCGTTGAGGATAGGCTTGCTATCGGTGGGGACGCTGAGAGGGTGCCGAAACTGTCATTTCCGATGGAAGTTTGAATTTCGATTGGCGGTACTGGGTCGACGGTATGTTTCCGTTTCGGCGAGAATCCTGACCGCTCGGGATGCCGTCACGGTTTCGTCGGGGGACTTACCCCCCCTCCCCACGTTGAGTCTGTTTCGATGTGTGCCTCAAACGCCAAGTCCCGAAATCGGTGCCCTCTTTTTGGAGAAATTTGGGGTGCTTGAGGCGGGAAATCCTCCTCCGTTGACGGTATTTTATCCGATTGCTATAATTCCACCTCGATTAAAATGATAATTCTGAAGTTGAAATTGCGAAGAACATGAAAGATAAAATTCACCCAGACTATCGGCCCGTGATTTACATGGACAAAGCTGCTGATTTTGCAGTGTTGACCAAGTCGACCATCCGCACTACTGAAAAAATGAAATGGGAAGATGGTAACGAGTACCCCGTGTACTATGCCGACATTTCCAGTGCGTCGCATCCCTTTTACACGGGTCGTCAGCAATTTGTGGACTCGTTGGGTCGCGTTGAGAAGTTCCGCAAGAAATTCGGCGAAAAGTATCAATCGACCGAAAAAGGCAAAAAGAAGAAATAGTTCGCTTGTTGGTGATCGATCAGTCTGGCAAATGTGGGCTGTTCAAATTTCCGCGTTGTGAAGACCGTAGTTTCCGTCGTTCCGCATTGGTTGAGAACGCGGTTGTGGTACACACCGGCAGTCGCCGCGAACCAAAGTTTTATACAAGCTCACTTTCGCTTTTGGCTTAAGTGGGCTTTTTTAATTGTCAACCAGCTTTTTCCGGGTAGAATCGGCTTCATCAGGCGAGACGTAATTTTCTTTGGTGTGAGGCACAGATGAACCCGTATATTTTCAACGCCCATGGGTGGCGTTTTTGGCGCGGACGGCTGGCAACGGGAATCGGTTGCCTGGTTGTGGGTTTGTTTGGTCTGGTTGGCTGTGATGCCGTGGACGACCTGAAACAGGCCAAGCAGACGTTTAAGTCCGTCAAGGAAAACACGCAAGCTCGCTTAACCGAACTGCAGGTTCGGGGAGAAATGGACTTTGAATTGCAACCCGTTTTTCAAGCCTTTCGGACTGGTTATTTGGCTGCGTGGCAGAACCAGGTCGTCAGCGATTGGGGGGCTTTAGCGGAAGCCGCCTCGAGTGCCAATCTAGCCATTTCTGAGGTTGATGCTCGTCGCGTGAAACTTCAACCGGTCTGGGGTGTGGCTCGTCCGGAAACCGAACCAGCTCGAAGTGCGATCTTGATTGGCTACGCGCCCCGGGAGGTAGCCGGGCAGTTTTGGGGGCTGATGGGAGACGGGAACTATCAGAAGTTGACACAAGCTGAGCTCGATGAACTGCTGAGCCCCAAGTAACACGGGACACGAACGAGCCAATTCCTTGTTTTGTTGTGAGTCTTGGCCAACACAAACCAGAGCTCCTGCCTATCTTGGAAAGCGGGTGGTTTTAGTGATGGGGCGATTTGACACGGTCATTTCGACTTTCTCGAGTGCTTTGTGAGAATCGAGAATGCGGGCGAAAAGTAGTGGATCTTGCTAAAGATCCCCTGCATCGCAGGAACTTTAGAAAGATCCGCTTCTCAAGAATTGAGTTGAGACAATGCACTGTACGCCCTATGCAGTGAGCTCGAGCAGCTAGTGTCGACGGCGGCGGTGAAGGGCAATCGCGCCCGATCAAATTTGTTTTTTTG
>JBGSIY010000735.1:0-2792 GCA_041742275.1 Pirellulaceae bacterium
CCAAAAATTTCAAGAAAACAATGACTATCCAGTTCGATGGGTACCTGCCAAAATGGAACTACACCGCAATCCCCGCTTCAACCTGAAATCGGGAAGATATTTCGGGACAATTCCTAAGTTGCCGCTCTCTTTTAGTCATCCCCTCAATTCCTCATTGCCAAAAAAAATTTCCTGCGATGTCAAACATCGCATCAGGCCGCCAACTCGACGGGCTTCGATGACTTCCCCTGAAAAGCGTCTCGTCAAAACGCAATGCAAGCCCATGCGGATTCAACTAAACCCAAAATCCGCGAAACGCGACATCCAACCAAGGCCAATTCAGGGCACCTAAAACGATCGCTGCGAGAGCAGACAACTTCTCTCGCAGCGATTCGATTTCAAAACAGACTCGATTAGGGAGCAGACTCCCGTTTCTCAATTACCAATGCAATATAACGTTTGGTTGGAACGGACCAACATCGAATCCGCCACGACCGCTGGAGTTGCATTGAACGGTCCGGGATCGTCACCGAACGAATTGGTGCTGGTCACGGCAAACTCTGTTCCCGCTTTTACAACCGATGTTCGTCCACTGCGAGTCACAATAATCAAGTTGTCTCCAACTAAAATTGGCGACGCATAATCACCAGCCGGACGTCGGCGTTCGCCTTCATTGGTCGCGGGAGGGGGAACCAAATCTTTTTGATAGACTTCTTCGCCCGTAGTGCAACTGGCACAGTACATTTTCCCAGAAGTGCTCCAATACAAGTGACCATCCACGGCTATGGGTGTACCGATCCCGGCACGCAAACGCCCCTCCCACACAGTGTGAGTCGCCGAGACATCGCCGGTTCCGCCACAACGAACTGCCACGCCGATTCCCGCGCGTCCACCCATGGCAAAGACCACATCTTCGGAAACGGCCAAGCTGGCGCAGACGGTCTGATCAATCGGTGATTTGGCCGACCACAATTCGGCACCCGTCTCGGGGTTAACGGCCAGAATGGTGCCAGGCATGCTGAATACGAGTTCTTCGCGACCGGCCGCTTCAACCAAAACGGGAGTCGACCAGCAGTTGGTGAATTTCTCGTTGTCGATTCGCCAGACTTCCTCTCCATCACTTTGCTTCAGGGCCACAATGGCGTGTCCCGTGATCCCGGCGTTGACAATCACGAGATCTTTGTACAACATCGGGCTTGTTCCATCTCCCCATTTGGCCGGGTCCGAAAATTTCCCTAACGGCTTGTTCCACAATTGCTTGCCTTCCATATCAAAAGCATACAGTCCGGACTTGCCAAAAAACGCAAAGATCTGTTTGCCGTTGGATGTCGGCGTACTACTGGCGTAGCCGTGCTCCGTGATAAAGCCTTTGTACTCATCTTCATTTTCAACCGACGCCACATCGGTTTGCCACACCTTCTTGCCGCTCACAAGATCAAAGCAAATCAAATGTCGCTTCAGGTTCTCCGGGGAACCGGGGTCTTCGGCGTTGACTCCATAACCTGTGTAGCATGTCAGGATAACTCGGTCACCAATCACAATGGGGCAGGAACTCCCCGGACCCGGCATTTCTACTTTCCAACGCACGTTCGTGTCGGCATCCCAGGTCGTAGGGATCGTAACGCCACTCACCACTCCAGCGCCATTGGGGCCGCGAAATCGCGACCAATCATCTGCTTGAACCGTCGATGGGATACCCATCCAGACGGCCGCACCAGCCAATACCCATTTCAAAATTTTGTTGCTCATCTTCAAAAAACCCTCTTCCTTTTTCGTAGGAAATAAAATTCAGTTCTGTTACAATTCAGCTCTCAATTGTCGTGCATTCTGCATTGCGAATCCAGATTGCTTTTGGCTTTTTATGCGACTCGTCTTCGAAATAACAGTGAAATCATGAAAACGCTCATTTGCGGCCTGCTTCTTCTTTTCATTTCCCACGCCTGGAACGGGGCCTTATGGGCCCAAGAAGCCGAGAATCAATCGACCTCGACTCCCAACACGATCACTTTGGCTGAGGGAGCCAAATCGGCTCCGATCGAGATCGATGAATTTCAATGGCTGGCTGGCATCTGGGAAGGGACCGGTTTAGGTGGCGAATGCACCGAACTGTGGAGTGCTCCCAAGGCCGGTAGTCTTGTGGGCAGCTTTTGTTTTATGAACAACGACGAAATCCAGTTTACGGAGCATTTTGTTTTGCAAACCGCCGGAAAATCGGTGACATTGAAACTCAAACATTTTGATAAGGACCTCCATGGCTGGGAGGAAAAAAACGTGTCGGTCGAATTCCCCTTCGTGCGGCGTGAAGGGGACAATTTCTTCTTCTCGGGCCTGACCTATCGCAAAATCGAAAACGACAAAATGGAAGTCTATGTGCAAATGAAAAACAAGGACGGCAAGGTCAGTGAAGCCAAGTTTGAATTTTTGCGAGTGAGGTAATCACGCAATTGTACGCAGTCATGTGAGGCGACATCAGGAACGGGGAACGTTTCGCAAAAGGCATTTATCCATTGGTGCCATTCAATTCACGGGACTGCCTATTTAAGGGGCCACCCTATTTAAGGGTCTGCCTTTTTAGGGGGCTGGCACTTCATGGGACGGCCGTTGGCCTGGGTAGAATGCCCAGTTACTTCTTGCCCATCCGACGTTTCTCCCGAAAGTATTCGGTCAGAATCCCGCCACACTCCTCAGCCATCACGCCCGTGGTAATCTCCACTCGATGGTTCAAACGCGGATCGGTTAGCAGTTGAAAGAGAGATTGCACTCCTCCACCTTTCGGATCGGCCGCACCAAACACGAGTCGCGGGATTCGCGAT
>JBGSIY010000736.1:0-4154 GCA_041742275.1 Pirellulaceae bacterium
AAAAAACGGGGTAACCCCGTCTGACCAGGCACACTGATGGCAACAAAATCCCCCTTCACGTCGTTTCTCGCCAAAAATTGCGTTAGGGCGGCGCGGATCTCTTCCTCCGCATCCACTTCGGGTTGATTCAACATCTTCGGGAATTCGATATAGTCGAACTTGTCTGCGACGATGTCACCCGGGTTGTCGCCGGTCGTGCAACGCAGCGCCTTGATCGAACACAACCCGATGTCAATTCCCCAAACGGCTTGTTTCTTTGCCATGCCTATACCTTTAAAACCATTTTTTTATTTTGCGAGGTTTTCGCTCAGCCGTTAAACCAGTGTCAATCCAACGATTCTGGTCTACGGAGCCTACTACATTTTTTTGCAGCCGACTCCATTTTCCCTACTCGCATTTCCCTACTCGCATTGAGACAAATCAATCGCGAACCGCAGCAGTTCCTACAGTCAAATCATTCACGCTAGAACTGAAAAAAGAAAGCGCCGAAATGCACGGCATCTCATTCTACTCCAGCCCAGCTACGGATTACTTTACTCCCTGCTCGACTCGTCAGAGTTTTGCTCGTCCGAGTTCCCATCATCCAAACCAAACCCGACGATACAACGTGTGAATCCGGGTTCGATCAAATCCATTTTGACTACGCTTTTTAAACTTCGGTGAAGAAGACTCAAAATTTCCGGAAGTGGCTGGAAGTAAATCACCTTTAAGACACCGAACTAGAAAACGTAACCTTACCTACTAATTTAATGGAAAAAGGGTCAAGTTGTCAAATTTTCCCGACTTTTATCGGACTTTCATCACATAATTTTAGAACTGCCGCTCATAACCGTCCTCCTCGGGAAATGAACAAGCGGCATTATCCCCTAGTCCTGGCCTCCGCCTCACCATGACATTTCCCTCCTCAAGACCCGGAAAATCAAGTCAGACAACAATCCACGACAGACAACCTTGTGGGCCAAGTTGTTCCAATCATTGTCAATTTAACGATCAACCTGTTTGTGGCGAAAGTATGGACCCTCTCCCCAGCCAGGACTCGCCGCGCCGCCCAGAGAACCTGAGGGCAAAAAACGCTGTTTGACCCACATTTCCGGCTCGCCAAACAGACGTCACCGGCTCGCCAAATAGACGCCCATTGCCAAACATTCCCGAACTCCCCCCGAGGTTTGCCCCAACGTCGGCCGCATTCTAATTTTGAATTTTCGTGATAAACTCCCCGTTGACAAATTAAATAGAGCCAACGGCACTCCGAAATCCCGGTACCATCATGTACTGCCCGTACCATCATGTACTGCCCATACCATCATGTACTGTAGTCGGAACTTGTTTTCGAAAACCAGTTCAATTCGAGACCGAGTTTACAATGAATCGTATGAAGGACAGCCTTGCTTGGCAAGCTCTTAATCACCGTTTGGATGATCCGGGTCGCCTTCTAGTTCCAATCAAAGATCGTGGTGCATGAACTTTTCTCGTTTAATCACATTTTGGCCGTGTCACAGCATCGAAGATTTCCCGACTCACTATCGTGGGGATGATGCCGCAGAAATCCTAGTCGGCTGGACCGTCTTGTGGCATCCTGCTTTGATCGCTCACGCCAATTCGGCACCTCAATGGAAGCGATACGACACAGCGGAAGAAGATTGGTCGGGCGCTTTAATCACGCTCCCCATCCCCTCGCGACGCCGTATGGATCCGGAGAGATTAACCAAACTGGAAACCGAGGCGGCTCGGATTCTTTCGGGTTCTCACAGAGAGGAGTTGATCCGCTCCCTGTTGGCTGATCGTTACGAAGACTGGCGGGAAAACGCTGCATCACGGGATGTCGTGAACTCGCTGTACGCATTGGGTTACGCCTGGTTGCAAATTCAATTATTAACCCGTCAACTTCGCTACTCGTCGAGTTTGGATCAGGCGGCATGGGACGAGATCGTGGTCGAAGCTGCGCGGTTGGCCAACACGGGCCAATGGGAAATGGCACGAGACCACGTTTCGCGCGCTTTTGATTTATTACTGGAAGAGAAAAATCGCTATTACCCCGTCACCGCCAACCTTGTCGATTTTGTCCTCAATACTGAAACCACCTTTTCGAAACTCGACGAACAATTGAAGTTGCCCCAGGTCCAAAATTGGTTGTTCACGGGAGCGGATCTCGCGGAAACGCTCGCTCGAAAACCCGAACTGAAAACCAAAATGAGAGAGCAAATCGATGCCGAAAGATTGGAGATCATCGGTGGGCTGACGCGAGAGACAACTCAGGTGCACCGTCATTTGGCAACCGTGATAGCAGAGTTCCGCGCGGGGATGCAGCAGATTGAGACGTTGTCGGGGAAACGCCCCGCGGTGTTTGGACGTCGAACGGCGGGACTGCACGCCTCGCTGCCATCGATCTTGAAAAAGCTGGGCTTCAAAGGTGCCCTGCACATCCCCTTTGCTGGGGAAAAATTACCCTTGAACTCGGCGCCCCTGTTTTCATGGCAAGCCCCCGATGGGACAGCCTTTCCGGCGTTGGGGTCATCTGTATTAGACACCAGCCGCGCCGATTGTTTTCTTAAAATTGGCGTGATGATTGGGGAACAGATCGACTCCTATCACCACGCCACCGTTCTGCTCGCACATTGGCCGGGACAATATAGCGAATTCTTTCAGGACTTTTGTCTGGCGAATCGGTTCGGTGGTTTGATGGGGCGATTCCGTTTGTTGTCAGAGATTTTTGATGACTTTTACGAATCCGGATATGGTGATACTTTTGACCACGATGACTACCGCAGCAACATTCTCTCGGCAGCTGTGACGAACGGAGTCGTGGATCCCATTTCGACGTCTGTGCGCTATCACAAGGCTCATCAGCAAGTCCAAAAAACCTTGAATCTTCTCTGCCTATGCGAAATGGTCACCGGACGCTTGTCACCACAACGCGAACTGTTGTTGGCGTTGACTGTCGAAGTCGATCAGTTGGCCGAACCCGAGTCGTCGTTTTCATTGCTACCGTCGGCCGAATTTTTGCAGCTCAATCAAAAAATTACAGCAGTGCATCAAATCCTGGAGCAGGAACTGGCTCTCGCGCTCGGACACCGGGTTCAAGCATTGACTGCAGCGAACGACGACCAGCCAAACAGAGGAGGCACGTTATCAAATGAACGCCCCATTCTGCTGCTGAATCCACATGGTGCTCCCGTTCGATTTTCCCTCCCGATCACTCTCGAGGATACCCATCGTGGCGAATTTCGATTCGTTGACATTCCGGCGATGGGAGCCCGTTGGGGTCGATTGCCCAAAGCGGTACCCTCGGCGGGCCGAGCATCCACGCCACTGGTCACTGCAAATACGCTGCGCAATGAATATTTTGAAATCGCGTTTGATCCCGCGACCGGTGGGATTCGCAGTGTAAAAACGTATGCGTCGCGCGCCCCTAATATTCTGTCTCAACAATTGGCTCTGCGTACGACCCCTGTTGTTGCTGCAAAATTATTAGCGGGAACGTTCCCGGCGGGCGAGACAACCGAAGCAGGCTCCTCATTCCACGACGCGCACCATGGAGAGCGGGAAGTTTACAGTCAGATGTTAGCCGATTCGCTGAGTATCCAAGAGGTCAGTAATACAGACGCCCAGGCAATGAGTTCCGGCCGACTGATGATAGCCGACACCTGCGTGGCGGATTTCCAGCAAACGGTTCAAATTGCACGCGGTTCTGCCGAAATCCGTTTTACGGTAAGTATCCAACCGAAGATCGACTTGCCCCCTTCGGCTCCTTGGAATCATCACTTCTGCAATCGCATTGCCTGGAACGACGAGGGGGCCAAACGGTATCGGGAAATTCACGACTCTTTGTATCCTTGCGTCCTGGAACGGTTCATTGCTCCGCATCGGATTCGGATAGATGATGGAAATTTTCCGTTTTCGATCTGGCCCCAGGGACTGCCATTTCATCGACAATCCTCCCTACGCATGCTGGACACGCTGTTGATTGTGCATGGCGAGCGACAACAGGAATTCCAGTTTTCGGTTGGAATTGAACTGGAAGCCAATCCCATAGAATATGAACCTCGAAACAAACCTGAATCCACGATCTCGGTAATCGAAATCGAAGCTGCTGAAAGCGCGACGACCCTCGAAAGCTTGCGACTTTTTCGAATCGCCCCCCAAAACCTGAAAGT
>JBGSIY010000737.1:0-6119 GCA_041742275.1 Pirellulaceae bacterium
GAAGCAGGAGTTCGCGGAGATATTGTGGAAGCTATCAAATCGAAAATTCAATCAGGCGAGTACCTCAACGCAAGCAGCGACGAAGACACCGCCCGAGGAATTTTAGGATTGTAGGCCAAGACTAATAACTTCAACGATTCAAAAGCGTATCGTAAACAATGCTAGGGAAGGATCCCGCATTGACAATAGCAGGGAGGGAACTTGTCAGGCCATTTCTTTAATTCCCGGAGGCAAACATGTTAGGACTCGCCAACAACGTTGGAGCCCTTAACGCACGTCACAATTTGACCCGTTCATCGATGGACTTGAATAAATCTATTGAGAGACTATCGTCAGGATTCAAAATCAACCGCGGTGCCGATGGCCCTGCTGCGTTGGTCATTTCAGAAAAACAGCGAGCTCAAATCTCGGGTTTGCGTCAAGCGATTGACAACACTGAGAAAGGTGTTGCCGTTGTGCAAACCGCAGAAGGTGCGTTGAGCGAAATCAACAGCTTGTTGACTAAAGTTCGCAGCCTCGCATTGGACTCGGCCAACTCTGGCGTCAACGATGAAGACGCTTTAGCTGCCAACCAAGCTGAAATTGACAACGCGTTGGAAACCATTACGCGGATTTCCGCCAACACTCAGTTTGGTGATAAGAACTTGTTGGACGGTTCGGCTGGCTTCAACGCCCAAGCTACCGACACTGACATTACCGTTCAAGGCGTTGTGTCGAACTCCGACACTGCCGGCGGAACCTACGCTGTCAACATTTCAACCGCTGCAGAACGTGCACGAGCCACCGGTACGGCTCGAACAGCCGTTTTGGCCACTGATGAAACATTGACAATCAACGGCGTTTCCATTTCCTTGGAAGCCGGCATGAGCCAGGCAGCCACGCAAGCTCGTATCAACGAGTTCTCTGCACAGACTGGGGTTGTCGCCGAAAACGATCCAACAACGGCCACCGCCACGCGATTACGGACAACCGAATTCGGTGCCGAAGCGTCATTGAGCGTGGTCTCCAACGTCGCCGCAGGTGGTGCGAGTTCCGGATTCGGTACCACATTGGTCGAAGACGTCGGTGTCGATGTGGCTGGAACCATTGGCGGTCAAGCCGCAACGGGAACCGGCAATGTTTTGACTTCCACAGCGGGTGGCGCGTCGGGAACTTCTTTGGTCGTCGGTGCTGCTACCGACGTGGCTAACTCGGCAACGGGTGCTCAAGGCTATATCACGATGGAAGACAAGAGCTTGGTTTTCCAAATCGGTGCCAACGAAAACCAAACGGTTAACGTTGCTGTCGACGGTGTCGCTGCAACTTCCCTGGGAGTCGGCATCTCGGGCAACCAGTTCAACAGCCTGAACGAAATCGATGTGACCTCGTCATCGGGTGCTCAAGACGCACTCGGGGTGATTGACGCCGCGATTGATCAAATCACGAACTTGCGTGGTAAGTTAGGTGCATTCCAACAAAATACATTGGAGTCCACCGCAAACAACATGCGAACGACTTTGGAAAACACGGTCAACGCCGAATCTGTGATTCGCGACACCGATTTTGCCGAAGAAATCTCCAACATGACCAACAAACAAGTTTTGGTTCAAGCGGGTACTTCGGTGCTTTCAACAGCCAACCAATCGTCACAGTTGATCTTGTCACTGTTGCGATAATCGAATCGCTGACGGCTTCCCTTCCGGGGAGTATGAAGCAATCGAAAAAAAACAAACGGAGAGGCAAATTGGCCTCTCCGTTTTTCATGACTCTCGCCTTGATTGTTTAATCAGCAGGAAAGTTCAATGTTCTCCATCGACGGTCTGATCTCTGGCTTAAACACATCTCAAATCATTGACAGTTTGGTTGCGTTGCAAGAAAATCAAGTGCAAAGACTGAATGTCAAGAAAGCCAAAATCACGCAACAACAAACGGCATTCAAATCAATTGAAGCACGACTCACGACGTTGCGATCGACGATGAGCCGCCTCAACCGTTCGACATCCAATGTATTTCAAAGCCGACAAGCCTCCAGCAGCGATGAATCGATGGTCACTGCTGCCGCTAGTTCAAGTGCTCAAACCGGTATTTATAGCATTTCTGTCAATTCACTTGCCAAAGCTCATCAAATTGCATCGACCGGATTCGCCAGTAGCTCGACTGCCATCACGCATGGAGAATTTATTATCCAAGTAGGCGAGCAAGAGGCTCAAACCATTACCATTGACGATACCAACGATACCGTAAACGGCCTATTAAATTCGATCAATAGTCAATTGCAAGATGTCAAAGCGACGACGATTTTAGATCAGGCATCGGGCACTTATCGATTGATGTTAACCTCGAAGAACACGGGAACTGATAACGAAATCACAATCACGAACAATCTCGCCGCCGCCAGTGGCAATGCTGTACGTCCCGATTTTTCGGGCCAAGCAGTACAGGAGGCTGCCAACGCATCGGTATCGATCGGTAGTGGGCCAGGAGCCATTACGGCCGAGTACCAATCGAATCGAGTTGATGGATTGCTGGACGGAGTCACTCTCAATCTGTCCGCCGCTGATCCTGCGAAAACGATCACCATTTCCGTAGAACAAAATAATGATTCGATTGTCGACGCTGTAAAAAGTTTTGTCGATGAATTCAACGCGATCGTAGGCTTGATCGCAGACCAAACGAAATATGTCGCAGAGACGCAACAGGGTGGGCCACTGTTAGGGAATCGCTCTGCCATTGAGATTCAAAATCGGTTGCGAGGATTTGTGGCGGACACAATTCCAGGCCTCAGTTCCCAACTCAATCGCATGTCGCGCATCGGCGTTGATTTCACCGATCAAGGGACATTGACATTCGACGCGGCACAATTGACAAAAGCACTCAACGGAGAGTTACCGGGGGTTTCGATCACCGAAGTCAATCGACTGTTTGGAATGACCGCGACGACTTCCAACTCAAACGTTGAATTTCTGTTGGGGAGTTCGCGGACGAAGGCGACCAGTCAACCGATTCAAGTTGATATTACACAAGCGGCCGAACAAGCCCGAGCGACGGCCACCAATACGCTGTCGAGTTCTACGGTTATCGATTCATCCAACAATCAATTGGAAATTTCTGTCGATGGCTCAGCACCGGTCACATTATCGCTCGCCAGCGGCACTTACACCCAACAGGAACTTGCAGATCATCTTCAGTCCGTAATCAATTCCTCGCCTGAATTAGGGAATCGTCGTGTCGCGGTGGAGGTCAATAACGATCAGATCTCCATTCAGTCTGAATCGTACGGAACCGCTTCTAAAATCGAAGAATTGGGTGGTTCCGCTTTGGCCGCTCTGGGGTTCTCAGGTGACGAAAGCGCCGAAGGTAAAGATGTGGTGGGACGCTTCCTAGTCAATGGCGAAATCGAAACGGCAGTCGGTCGCGGGCGTGTTCTCAGTGGCGAATCGAGCAACGCCACAACAGCCGACCTGCAAGTGCGTATTTCGTTGAGACCCGATCAAGTTCTAGCCGGGAATGAGGCGGAGCTTTCGATTTCACGCGGAGTCACATCGCGAATCGATGAATACATTGGCAATATTCTCGACCCCTCCAAAGGAACTCTAAACACTTTGGATGAGGGTTTTAATTCGCAAATCGAGTCGTTTGATGCGTCGATAGCGCGAGTACGGGCGATCGCCGAGGCCAAACGAGATTCCCTAATCATTCAGTTTGCTGCCTTGGAACGTTCTTTGGCGGACATGCAAGCGACCAGCGGTTTTCTGGGTCAACAATTAAGTTCGTTGTCAGGTGCCAAAAGATAGGAGAGTGTTCGTCCGAGCCTTGAAGATTCCACGCGTTGGTACTCATTCACTTTGTTTCAGGAAAAATTATTCGATGAATGCAAAAAATCCCTATAAAACTGATGCATTACTAGCGGGCTCCAGTCGAATTGCCTTGTTGATCAAAGTGTATGATCGCACGATTGCCTATTTGGAGTTGGCTGAAGAGTCGCATCGAAATGGGGAGCAGAGTTTGGTCTTAGACCGCCAAATGCGAGTTCAGAAAATGATTTTGGGTTTGTATGCTGGAATTGATTTGGAGGCGGGCGAGGTGGCTACCAATGTAGCTCGATTACTCCAGTTTATCATGGATCAAACTGTGGCCAAAAATTTTGCGGCAGCGATGCGAATTGCCAACCAATTGCGTGATACCTACGTCGCCATTCAAGACGAGGTAGAGCAATTGGAAGAAGCCGGCCAACTTCCGGGTCTAGACATCGGTTCCGGAATTCAGTTGTCCGTTTAAGAAATATTGCTCTTCGGCTGCCGTTGTAGAATTCTGTGGCCAATGGTTGGCAGAGAAATCCGGTTGCTAGATCGAATGGGGCTTTATCGGGATCGAACCGCGGGAAGGTTTCGACGATTGATTGGGGCGTTTCGGGCGTTCTCCCGCTCCTTCAACACGATGGCTTGGAATCCCTCGATTGTGTTCAAGGGTTCAAACTCGGGAACCGACAGCACCCCCGACCGGGTTAGCATTCCATCATCCACGGCTTCTTGTAGCCATTTGACCGCCGCCTCGTATTCGCCCGCATAGGTTTTGAGGATGGCTAAGTTCCGGCGAGATTCGTTGCGAAAAAACGGAAAATCGAGAGCCTGGGTGAAGGCATTGACGGCCTGTTCCAGATCTTCGGTGTAGGACGCGTTGGATTCGTTTTCGTTCGGTGTATTTTCCGCGGCAGGTTCGGCGCGATCGTTCGATTCGCTGGATCGCAGCCTGGCGACTTCTTTCAAATGACAGATACCCAAACGAAACCAAGCGTCTCCATTGTAGGGATCGGCTTCCACCAACTGGCGATAATTGCTGGCTGCTTTTACCCATTCTCCAGATTCAAAAAAATCGTCGGAATCCGCGCGGACTTTTGAAACGCTGTCAGCATTCGCTTGCGTCGAACTCGTGCCAAACATGCTGATGATTTCATAAATGGCCCATAATCCTACCCCGGCGAGGGCCAGGATCACGAGGTCGCGTAAAATTTTTGTTAGTTTCATATCGAAGGTATCAAACGTGTTTCGGACAAAGTGACTTTTGGGTTTATCCTGGGGTTCATGAAGTTAAATACGAGTTAGAAAAATAAAGTCTTGATCATCTGTATTCCGAATTCAAAATGATTTCACGTTGCATTTTCCAAGCCGCTTGCCCTTACCTCAAAAACTTAAATTTGATGGGCGGTGAATTTCATCAATTCCCATCAAACCGTGGCCCCCATGAAAAAACTACTCTTTGAGTGTCTTAAGGACAACTTCAGTTTGTGAACGGGGATATTTGAAAAACAGGTTTCGGCTGAGTCAGCAACGTTCATGGTTTACTTGCCGCCGGTTCGAAATTTTTCAAAATATTGTTTGGCGTGTTCGCGTTGCGCTCGGGGCAATTGTTGATCTTCCATGGGATCGGCCTCTCGTTTGAGCGAGGCTTCCACGGCCTCTCGGGCCTCGGCAATGGAGCCGGTCGTTGCATTTTCGCCGTCGGCATCGCCGGTGACAATGGTCTGTCCTTTTTGCAGTTTTGCCGCGACACGGCTTTTATAAGTGCCGGTGTCATTTTCTTCGAAATCGCGTTTACCGTGTCCGCGACCACTGCCTTTGGCAAAGTCGTTTTGATTTCGTTTATCCTTGAATTCTTCGCCTTCTCCTTCGCATTGATTCATGCCGTCTTTGCAATCTTGAAGTTCATCTTCCAGATCTTTTAGGGCTTCCATGGCATCTTCATCAGCGGCAATGTCTTCCATTTGCAGCATGAGGTCTTCGATAGCCTGTTGTGCGTCCTGTTTCGCTTTTTCGGCATTGGATTCGCTATCTTTCGATGCGTTTTTTTCGTCAGATTTTTGGGGTTGGCCCGCTGGGTTGGTCGAGCTTGGTTTGGGTTCACCCGGTTTGGGCTCGCCTTTATTCGGCGCACCGGATTGGGCTTTTTTCAATGCGTCGCTGCTTTTTTGCAATCGTTCGGCGACTTGCTTCATTTTCTCCATTTGTTGATTTTGAGATTCTTTTTGTTCGAGTTTTTCTTGTAATTCGGCCGCCTTCTGCGGATCGCCTTCTTCAACGGCTCGTTTGATTTGTTCTTTCAGGTCTTGAATCTGTTGTTCGTGCTCTTGGGTCATCTGCTCC
>JBGSIY010000738.1:0-7502 GCA_041742275.1 Pirellulaceae bacterium
GGAATAATAACGTCCTCGCGCCAGCCATCGAATTCCATGCGATTGACCTGCCAACCGAATTGACGGAGTGCTTGATTGGGCGTGCCGACTCGATCGTAGCGTTGGGCAAAACGGATCAGGCCCGTCGCGGGATCGAGCACAAAGACGACCCCCATTCCGCAGCCGACAAACAGATCGCTCCCCTCGAGCGTCAATTGGATGGGAGACCAAGACGCGGCACCGGTTTCCGGCTCGTCGCACAAGTAGGTTTTCCAGAGTGTTTTCCCGCGGTCTTGGGGATCAAGAGCGTAGATATAAATGGCGCCCCCTAAATTTACGGGGACCAAGAGGCTGTTGGCATAACCGATCGGGGCGGCCATGAACCCTCCGGTGGTCAACCATTGTTCACTACCGACCTTGGCATCCCCAGCGGCCTCGTCCACGGGGACATCAGGAGAGCGAAAGGCAGTGCTGGTGTTTTCTGGGAGGGTCCAAAGGAGTCGACCGGAGTCGGCCTCGTAGCAAGTCAAAAAGTTTTGACGAGAACGGCGGAAGGAGGCGTTCCATTGAAAGCCGCGATTCTGCCGGGTGTTTTTGGGAACAGGGTCATCGTAAATTTTGCCTTCGAGTGAATAAAGCCGATCGCCGACGATCGACATTTGAGCGTGAATGTCATCGCCAAACAGGCTTACGCTTTCGCCTTCGCTAGGTTGGATTCGAGCACCGCCTCCCAGTTCGTTCATCCCTCGGCGTCCCCAGCTATTGCGAATCGCTTCCATTTGCGTCGTCGCGTCGTCGGGGATGTATTGGTTCATCCAGACGCTGCGCCAAACGGGGCGATCGGCAACGTCAGTGGGCCAGCTGGAAAGATTGGCTGACGATTTGAACAGCATTTGTTCGTCATGAAATAGAATTTGTCCTGTGGGTCGCCAGTTGTATTCCTTCCAGTTTTCGATCAACCGGGTTTCGGTTTCATTCACGGTTTTGGCCAAATCGCTCACATTCTCTGGGGTTGAAATTTGGGTTCGTCCCTCCAGGTCGGGTTGTTGGTAGAGGCCGGTGACAGTGGGTTCGATCCACAATTGCCATTCCGCGAATAGGTCATGGTCCAAGGCGTTTTCGGGGAGGGCAGGACTGACGCGAAACCGCCGGAAGGAGCTCAGGCTCATCAATGAAAACGCCTGGCTTAATTCCTCGGGGGACTTTTGCAGCAAGTTGCCCAACATGCGGGATGAATTGGTAGCCGTTGCTAATTGTTCGAGTTCTGCGAGAGTCGTGGCTGCGGTCTGGCGATTGCCAACCAAAGTGTGGCAGAGGACCAAACGACGCAAGAGTTCCTCGGGGGGGATCGAGGGATCGGGGTGTCGATCTCGAATTTTTTCCAGCAGACGCAGGGCCCCTAAAAAATCGTATTGATCAATCGCCACCGTCGCCATTTCAAACGCGGCATCATCGCCCACGCTGCTCACGAAGTACCGCCGCACCACCTCGCTCAGGGCCTGGCGATTATTGGACTCTCCCGCGCGAGCCAAGATCTGTTTGGCTTCGGCGTCGGCATTGATCCGATAAACCTGCAGAGCTTCGGGCGGGAGTTGCGATAAGATCTTTTCGACTTGATCCACCATGGAAAAATAGGTTTTGCCGTCGAGAGAGAAGAGCGTATCGCCACTTTTCTCCAGGACGACCTGCCAGAGTTGGGAGGCCAGTGAATAGTTGCCGTCATCCAAATAGCGTTGTGCTTTTTCCAGCAGGGACTCCAGGTCCGGATCGGTTTTGAGGGTCGCCGAACCGGACGAGGCATCTTGGGTCTCTTGTTCGATCGCCAATTCAGGCACGGCGTTGATCGCGATATTACCGCGTCGAATAACAACTTGCCCTTGGGAATCCGCGAGCGAGCCCAGCCAGAATGTGACGGACAGGCAAATGGCCAACGCCGCGCGGTAGGCCGACTTGCGCAAGTCGCAACGGCTCGGCAACCGTGCGGGCGCGGGGCTGTGAGGTTCGCAAGTAAAATCAAGTTTCGGATTCATGTCTGTCCTTTTAGCACTTGTCAGCGATCATTGATTGCGACCGAACCACCATCCGAGGAATTGTTCGACGATCAGGACCAGCAAGATCAACCACACGATTTGCGGCCAAAATTCGGCGGAGGCACCCGTTACGACTTGTTCCGATAACGCTGAGACGCCCACCAATTGAAATTTGTTCCCCCAAAAATCATCGGGGATTTGATTGAGATCGAGTCGTTTCAGTTGGCTTTCTTCGGCGGGGCTGTTGGCCGCGAAGAGAGTGGTTTCGACCTCACCACCCAGTCGAGTGAGGCCCAGTTCATAGAAGCCACTCCGTTCCACTGGCGGGAACTCCACGCGATACAGAGTCGAGTTTTTGGCAGCTTCACTGTCATCCACGGGTCGCGCGACCGCTTCGATACGTTCGTTTTGGCTATCGCGTAAACCGACTTGGTTGTTGAAAGCCGATAGATCGACGGGATATTCAATCGATTGTCCTAGGGCGAGCGTGGCGCGGTTGTCATCGGTCCCGGCCAGGTAATCGATCAGATCGAGCATCATGGGAACAAAGACACCGGTCACCGCGGGCCACATCGACCAGTCGCCATCGGCGGGAATGGAAAACGCGATCACCTTGCCGCGTCCCCAAGCCCTCTCGACCATCGCCGGCGAATTGGCTTCGTCGTTCAAACGGAGGGGGACCGATACTGGATTTTCGGCCGACGTCGCGGTTTGCGACGTCCACCAACTGAAGATATCGACACGCAACAAACCCCCGGCATCGCTTTCGACCAATGTGCGGAGTGACGGATGGGTTTGAGGGTTCACCTCGAAATTAACCCAGCTCGACATCGTCGGGTCGCCTGAAATGGTCAGGAGTTCCAACGGCGAGATGCCTTGTCCATCGCGATAAAACGTTTCGTTGAACGTCGCCGCGCGGACTTGGTTCCCTGGCAGGAAGACCATCGCCCCGCCGTCGCGGACCCACTGTTCCAACGTCTTCACGCGGTCGGCCGAAATTTGATCGACGTTGCACAAAAAGATCGCTCGATAGTTCGCCAGAGACAGGGTTTCGAGTTCGTTCGCGGAGACGATGTCCGTTTTGAGGCCCGTTCCAAAGACGTCGAGAAATTTCAGGTAATGCGTTTCGCTCCGTTCGGAGATCGACGAAGGATCACCATCGACCAGCAACACGGGGATGCTGTCCATGACCCGTGCCGCGAGGTTCCGCACATTGTCTTGAGGGAGTTGATCGGATTGCAATTGGGTTTGCCCGAGCCCTTGGCGATCGATCTCGACCTTCACGCGATGGTCGTGGCGAGGGGTCGGGCTATCGGCGGAAGCCAAGCCGTCGATGCGTTCCGACGCGGTGGCTTGGGAGGGAAACAAGTAGCGAAAGGTCACCAATTCTTCTTGGCCTGGCGCCAGCGACGACACGGTTTCGTAAACGGGAGCTTGTTCGTCGATTTGTAAGAGCAGCCGGATATTGGAAACCGTTTCGGTGCCGTGGTTCACGACGGTGGCGGTGAAGCGAACAAGTCGATTCGACACCAGGAGATCTTCGGAACGCAGATCGATCACCGCCAAATTTTGGTCGTTGTCATTGGCGCAATCGACAATGAAGCCTTGGGAGACGTTCTCGGCCATTTTTGCCAACAGTTTTTGAGGAGAGGAATCATCCGTGTCGATGGCGTTGTTCGTCGTGTTGGTCGACGCCGTCGTCAACGGGGTCCAATCGCGTCGTCGCAAATCGGAAAAAATATAAACCACGCGCCCGAAATTCTCGCGTTGTCCTGCCACGTATCGGTCGACTTGTTCGAGGGTCGTCGCGTAATCGGCACTGCGATCCGAGCAGACGAGTCCCTCGATGGTTTCGATCAGCGTGGGCAGGGTCGCGGTGGTCACGGGTTCGTTCACGAGAATGGGTTGATCGGCATTGCTGGTAACATAAAGTGTCAGCCAGTTATCGCTATCCTCGGCATCCGCCAAATCGGTGACCATTTTAGCCAGCGTCGCTTTGGCCTGATCGAATGCCGGAAGGCTATCAATCACGACTTGTTGCGAAAGGGAATCGTCCAAGACGACAACCCTTTCGAATTGTTGTTTTTCTTGCATCAACTGGGAGAGCGCCGACGGGAGCAGGGGTCGGGCCAGCAAGAGGCCCAGGAGCAACATTGCCAGGCAGCGCAGCATCAAAAGGAGCCAGTGCTGCAATTGCACTCGCCGCCGATTTTGTTTGTCGGCATCCAACAGGAATTCCATGGCGGCCCAGGCCACGACTTTGAATCGCCGTTTGTTGAGCAAGTGAATGATAATTGGCACGGAGACCGCCAGAGCGCCCAGTCCCAACATTGCCGGATTCATCATCCAACTAAAAAACCCCATTCAAGGCCCTTTCCTACATCCAGTTTCAAATTAAATCGAGTCCATTTTTTGCATCGGCTGGCGAGCTGGGGAGAGCGACACGCGTGCCCTCCCCTGTCGGTCGCCGGCGGGCATCATCAGGCCTTGCGGCGCGACTTCAGCCGAAAATTCAAGTAGCTCGACAAGACTTCGTTAAGTGGTTTTGACGTGTCGAGCAAGCAGTAGTCGATACCGGCCGTGGCACAAATTTTCCGGACCCCCAGCAGATGTTTCTCGAGTGCCTCGAGGTACGATTTTTTTAGGGCTCGCGGTTCGGTCAACAATTCGGCCTTCATCTCCAGCCCCTTGAACAATGTGTTTTCTTCGAAGGGGAACGTGTGTTCGTCGCGATGCATCACATGCATGACAATCACTTCGTGGCGTCGCAGTCGAAATTGTTGCAACGTTTGTTTCAGGTCCTCCAAGGGGATCAATAGATCGGAGATCAAGATCACCATCCCTCGTTGGCGAAACTGTCCAGCCAAGGAGAGGAAGGCGTCGGTGACCTCGGTCATCTGATCGCATTGGGTTTGTTCCAGTTCGTGAAACAGCTGCTTGAGCTGCGTCGGGTGCGTGCTGGCCTTGAACAACTTGTCGATCTGGTTGCTGAACAAAGCGAGGCCGACGGCGTCCTGTTGTTGTTGCATTAGGTAGGCGAGGCTGGCTGTGGCCGTAGCACCGTAATCAAACTTGCTCCAACCGGTCGCTGAGCCGTAGTCCATGGAGCGAGAGCGGTCCAGCAAAATCTGGCACTTGAGGTTCGTTTCTTCTTCGAATTCTTTAATGTACAGACGATCGGTCTTGGACCAAACTTTCCAATCGATAAATCGGAGGTCATCCCCGGGAGCGTACTCTCGGTGGGCGGCGAACTCGACAGCGTATCCGTTGTAGGGGCTGCGATGGCTGCCGGTAATAAAGCCTTCGACGATCAATCGCGCGCGGACATCCAGTCGCTTGATTTTGTCCAGCGTTTGACCATCGAGGTATTTACCGGAAAATTGTTCGTCAATATTGGCCATAGATCAAAGTGCCGATCGATTCAAGAAAACGTTCAGTCGTTTGCAAAACGAGGATTCCCCAGGTGGGCGGGTTTGGAGCCGTCCTGCCGGACGAGCCTGAGACCGGGGCCGAGCTTGCCGTCGGGGTCGAGATGATCCGTGGCAAAGGAGGCCTGCTGGGGTTCCCTTCATCACGAGGATTTGCCTCCGAAGGCCACGGCGAGTTCGGGAGGGATCTCGTCATTGGCACTCCGTTCGGGGAGTTCCTTGAGAAGTCGATCGATAATCACGTCACTCGTGAGGCCTTGAGATTCCGCGCTGAAGTTTGTGATCACGCGATGCCGCAAGACGGGTCGTGCAACGGCGGCGACGTCTTCGGAATTCACGTACGATCGCCCCTCTAGCACCGCACGGGCCTTGGCTCCCAGCAACAAATACTGCACGCCGCGAGGTCCGGCGCCCCAGCTGACCGATTCGCGGACCCAAGCGGGGCAATCGGGTTCCAGGACTCGGGTCGCCCGAACGAGACGCAGGGCGAAATGGATCACGTGGGGGCTGACGGGGATGCGGCGCACGAGTTGTTGGAGTTGCAAAATCTCTTCACCCGTCAACACGCTCTCGACAACTTGATCGTTCTGTTTGGTAGTGGAATCGGCGATCAAGAATTCTTCGTCATAGCTGGGATACTTGACAAAGATTTTGAACATGAAGCGGTCTTGTTGAGCTTCGGGGAGCGTATACGTTCCCTCTTGTTCGATCGGGTTTTGTGTTGCGAGAACGAAGAAAGGCGTTGGGAGAGGATTGCGGACCCCGCCGATGGTCACTTGTTTTTCTTGCATCGCCTCCAGGAGAGCGGCCTGAGTTTTCGGAGGCGTGCGGTTAATTTCATCGGCCAAAATAATATTGGAAAACACGGGGCCTTGGAGGAATTTAAATTGGCGGTTCCCCGTGGCCTTGTCCTCCTGAATCACCTCGGTTCCCACGATATCGCTGGGCATCAAGTCGGGCGTGAACTGAATACGGTTGAAGCTCAATTGCAAGGTCTTCGCAAGGGTGCTGACCATCAGGGTTTTAGCCAAACCGGGAACCCCTTCCAGCAAACAGTGGCCTTGGGCAAAAATTGCGATCATCAATTGTTCGATGACCTCGCGTTGACCGACGATCACTTTGTTCAATTCGCGGCGGATTTTATCGTATCCGGCACTCAATCGTTCCATGGCCTGGACGTCGTCGGATGACAGAGGGGTGCTAGGGTTATTTTCGGCGTTCATTCGGCCTGGGTTTCCTTAAAGTGGCTATTTTTTTGAGTAACAGTTCGGTCGCGCGAGCGTTCGTTTCGAGAAAACGGGCAAACGCCTTCAACGGCAATCACCTGACTTCATTTTAACGGGCCACGCGCATAGAAGCGAGCGGCAAACTCGAATAGTCGCATGCAGAACAATGAAAACCCAAAGGAAAAGCTGCCCATGGGACGTTATTTTCGAGCTTCCGAACGAATGGAGTCTTCGGCAGCGCATCACTGCAGTGCTCTTCAATAACCCCGCGGCCACGGTTCTGGTTCGTTTTAAACAAGGAAGGAGCCCGATTTTTTCTGATATCGTGGTTTTGGTCGGGTGTTTTTGAGCGAGTGGCTGGATTTTTGATTGAAAATCATGCTATCGCCCAAAAGGGAGCGCGGGCGTTATCGTGCAACTTATCCCGGCCGGGTCGAGATGGGGCAGTGTATGATTAACCCACCTTTGGTAACGATCCACTTAGGGCATTTAGTATCAACCGAATTTTAACTGTCGTCTTTTGCTCTGCAAAAGAAAAAATATTCATTCGTTCGCAGAGCTAAAACGGACATTTATTTATCGAAAGATCCTAACCCTTCGCCTCCGCCACACATGTGGCACAACACCCGACCTCGTCTGCTCGCCTCCTAGTTCACCTCAGCGGAAGCTCGGATTGACAACTAAGTATTAGCGTGCCAATCGCTTGTCGCGGCGAGGTTGGTTTGTGGGTATGCCCCTTGGCCGCGAAGCGGTCGCAGCACTTGGCCGCCGGTGATAACTGGCGGATAATTGCCCCCATCCAAACTCAAAGCCCCGAAGGGGCGACAGAAATCCGCGGA